>CAMLEF010000329.1 GCA_946478675.1 uncultured Flavobacteriales bacterium
CTATCCGCTGCAAGTCCTCGCCCTCCGGGACTCCGGGCTTTCCGCTCCTATCCCTGCCCGACACCGCAAGAGGAATTAATTGTTATAAACATGCTTTAATTTCTAAATATAGTTTTAAATATATATAATTATAAAAATTAAAAAAAACATCATGGATTATCAGAAGATAACCTACAAAAACCTCAATCATCGTCAGAAAGAGCGATACAATTTTCAAAAAGTATCAGGTTTACTTGCTGACTATGGCTTTTCAACCATCAAACTAGATGACGATTGGCAAAACGCTGACTTTATTGCACAGCATATTGACGGGACTTTCGTAAAAGTCCAGCTTAAAAGCCGTTTAACATTTGACAAAAAATATGTTGGTAAAGGAATATGGATTTGTTTCCCTCATAACGACAGCTGGTTCTTCTTTGATCACGATAAAGTGATGCATGAATTCCTAAACCATTTTCCCAACAAAATGGCTGTATCAAAATCCTGGACGGGTCATGGAGGTTATTCTTGGCCAGGCTTGAGCAAAGTTCATCTAAAGATTTTGGATGAACATAAATTATAACCTTTATTATTTGGGACTCTCACTTTTAGTGTCGTGCCGCCGCGTTGTCCGGTTTATTTCACCCGCAGGAAAGGACACGGCTTCTGAGGAAAGCTTCTCGCCTTCCTTAGCGTCCTTGCGCCATTGCGGTTTACCTTTACACCATGGAACTCGGACTCTACACTTTCCTCGAAATGTCACCGGAGCACGTTGCCGGCGGCGCTGTCAAAACACACGAACGCTTCAAGCAATTGCTCGAAGAAGCCGAGCTCGCGGATCAAATCGGTCTCGACCTGTTCGCCATCGGTGAGCACCACCGCGCCGACTTCGTCGTTTCCTCTCCCGCCGTCGCGCTCGCTGCCGTCGCTGCACGCACGAAGAAGATCCGCCTCTCCAGCGCCGTCACCGTGCTCAGCTCCGACGATCCCGTGCGCGTGTTCCAGGATTTCGCCACGCTCGATCAATTGTCCAATGGCCGCGCGGAGATCATGGCCGGCCGCGGCTCGTTCATCGAATCGTTCCCGCTCTTCGGTTACGACCTCAACGACTACGACGAGCTCTTCACCGAAAAGCTGGAGCTGCTGCTGAAGCTGAACGAATCCGAAAAAATTACCTGGAGCGGCAAACACCGCGCAGCACTGAACAACCTCGGCGTGTACCCGCGACCGCTGCAGGAAAAACTCCCGCTGTGGGTAGCAGTCGGCGGTACACCCGAATCCGTCATTCGCGCCGCGAAACTGAAACTGCCGATGGCGCTCGCGATCATCGGCGGCACACCCGATCGTTTCGTGTCGTTCACGCAACTCTACCGCGACCGCTGGCAGAAATTCGGCAACGACATGAATCAATTCCAACTCAGCATCAACTCGCACGGCTACATCGCCGACGATTCGCAAACCGCGCAGGACGAATATTACCCGTCGTTCGCATCGGCGATGAACCGTCTCGGAAAAGAGCGCGGCTGGTCGGGCATGAGCCGCGAGCAATACGACCTGATGTGCTCCGAAGAAGGCGCGCTCTTCGTGGGCAGCCCGCAACAAGTCATCGACAAGATCCTCTACGAGCACGAGCTCTTCGGCCACACGCGCTTCCTGATGCAGATGAGCGTAGGCACGATGCCGCACGAGAAAAACATGCGCGCGATCGAATTGTTCGGAACGGTAGTCGCGCCGGCCGTTCGCAAAGCGTTGGGGAAATAAAATCGCCGCAGAGGCGCAGAGGTCGCGGAGATTCCTCTGCGTTCCCTGCGCCTCTGCGGCGAATATTTTTTTCACTGCTAATTATCCTTCTCAATCACATTCAATTCGAATTTCTGCAGTCCTGGAATTTTCTGCAGCTGCGGATCGAGCGCTTTCGCATCACCGGCGATCATCAGCCTATAGCTTTCCGGCGTGAAATATTTTTTGATCACTTTGTTGATCGTCGCGAGATCGAGCTGCGCGATTTCTCCGAAGAGCAGGCGACGCTTTTCGTAATCCTTGTACACCCACGGGTTTACCAGTGATGCGATCTGTCCCGGCTCTTCCACGCTGCTGATGTCGGCGATGAACATGCGCTTGAATTTGTCGAGCTCCGTTTGCGTCGGGCCTTTCGCGGAATAATCCGCCAGCACTTCATCGAACGCCGTGATCGTCGGGTACAGCACGTCATTCCTCACCTGCGTGCGCGCGCGGAAAATGCCGTCGTTCTCCGATTGGCTGTACGTGCTGTAAATGCCGTACGTATAGCCTTTCTTCTCGCGGATGGTTTTGTTGAGATGATCGGAGAAGATCATGTTCGCCAATTGAAAGGCGATCATCTCTTTGCTTCCCGCTTCCGGCGCTTTTTTCATCCACAACAAACACGCTTGCGTCGCGCCATCTTTATTCACGAACGCAAACTCCTTCGTTTTGATCGCCGGAATATCATACGAAGCGCCGTTCACTTCTCCGTATGCCGCCGTCCACGCACCAAAATATTTTTCGATGAGCGCTTTCACTGCCGCGCGGTCCGGCTTGCCCGTGATCACCAGCTTTGTATTGCCCGGCGTATAATTGAATGCATAAAATTCTTTCAGCTGCGCAACGGTCAGCTTCTTGTATTGCGTTTCATAAAAATGCCGGCCCAGCGGATGCGCGCTGCCGTACGTGAAATAATCGCCGTACATCGAAGCCAGGTCACCGATATCCATCTTCGCCGGCTTGTTCGAAGCAAGTGTAAATCCGCGCAGCTCTTCCACGTCCTGCTGCGGAAAGGCAGGATGCAGCAGCACCGACGAAAGCATCTCCAGGCCTTTCTCCACATTCTTGTTCAGGAATTCGCCGGACACTTCCGTGAAATTCTTATTCGACGAAGCGTCGATCGAAGCGCCCATGCGGAACAGCTGCCGGTCGAGCTCCACGCGCGGGTACTGCACGCTGCCGAGCTCCAGCGCATTTGCCGTAAGGTCCGCGAGCCCCTGCTGCCCCGGCGTTTCACTTTTCTTGCCGACGTTGATGAAAAAGTTGAACGACGTCACCGGCAGCGCACCGTAATCCACGAAGATCACTTCGAGCCCGTTCTTCAGCTTGTAACGTTCCGCTTCCGGGAAAGCCGGCTTCACGTCGGTGGCTGTCGACATTCCCAATATCAACAGCGGAAGCAGCAGTAGAAATTTCAGTTGGCGCATCATGATATTATTAGCAGCTGTACTTCCCCGCTTGTTCGAGCGAAGTCGAGAACCTGTTTCATTCCAATGCAACAGGTTCCCGACTTCGCTCGAACAGCGGAAATTCAATTAGACGGTTTGATGTTGATCATGTCGAAATGCTCCGGCGAGAGATACAAGGCCGCCACGCGTTTGATATCATCCTGCGTCACGGCTTTGTAATCGTTCACCAATGTATCGGCGCGATGGTAGTCGTTGAAATAATATTCCGCCATGCCGAGCTGCGCAGCGATATTTTCCGCCGAATACGCAGCGAAGGTTTGCTCCGCTTCCATGTTCGAGAGAAAATCATTCATCTTGTCCTGCGGCAAACCGTTCGCGATCACTTTATCGCATTCTTCACGAATGGCTTTTTTCACTTTCAGGTTGCCCGGCATCGGCGGCATGAATACGTCGATCTGCGTGCGCGACGGAAAAAGGCTGTACGGCTCATTCGACTGGATGATCGCATAGGAGGAATGTTCCTGCTTCACCAGCCGCTCATTCAGAATGGAATTATCGTCGGTGAACAAAACCGACACGAGCATATCGAAAGCAAAAAAATCTTTCGAATCTGCCGACGGCTGCGGGAAGGAAAAGCAATAATCCTGCAGCGGGTAGTTCAGTTCCATGTCCGTCACTTTCACATGTGTATTCATCAGGTCCGGCGAAGCACCTGCAACAACCGCGGGCAGCTGTTTCGTAATGGCGCCGAAATACGTTGTCGCCATCCGGAAAATTTCGTCGTGCTTTACATCGCCCACCACCACGAGAAATGCATTGTTCGGGCTGTAATAGCGATTGTAAAAATCCATGCATTGCGGCCCGGTGAAAGAAGTGATCTCGTTCAGATGCCCGATCACGTCGACCGCGTACGGATGGCCTTCGGGATACAACGACTCGTAACGGTCCTGCACCATTTTCTGGTACCAGTTGCTGATGCCGTTACGGTATTCTTCCCCGACGACCTCGCGTTCCGTATCGAGAATTTCCTGCGTGACGTTGAGGTTCGCCATACGATCCGCCTCCAGCATCAGCGCCATGCCGATCGCATTCACCGGGAGATATTCGTGGTACACCGTGCGATCAAACGTCGTGTACGCATTCCAATTGGCGCCTACGCTGTCGAGCTTTTCCAGCAGCTGCTCGCCCGAAACATTTTTTGTCCCGCGAAACATCATGTGCTCGAACAAATGCGCCATCCCGCGAATACCCGGCTGCTCATCCTTGCTGCCGACGCGGTACCACACTTCCACTTCCGCAAAACCGGAACCCGGCTTTTCACACACGATCATTTTCATCCCGTTCGGTAACGTCTGATCAAACGTCGGGTACATGAACGCATGTGCAGTCAAAGGCACGAACAGCAATAACAGCATTGCCAATTTCCAATCGCCGATTTTCAATTTGCAATCGGCCATTGGCAATCTCCTCAAATTTCGGATCCATTGCATGAGGTTAATTTTAAATGGTTAGTCCCATCGCACACCGACGCGCAGCCCCGCGCTGACTTTCGCATGCTGCATGTAGCCGAGCGCGAAATCGATGCGGATGATGCCGAGCTTGTCGGCGCCGAAATAAAGTTCGTAATACGACGGCAGGTTTTGCGTCATCAGGTAATTCGCGCCGACGACTTCCGTCATTTTCAATCGGCGGATGAGCGGAATTTTATTCAGGATGAAACCGCCGAAATGATGCTCGGCATGCGCTTCGAGGTACCAGTCGTTCGTGCTGTACGTGTAGTAGTCGAGCAGCTGGAATCCCTGTTGCGGGAACGTCGACCACAGCGTGCGGTTGCCGGTGAAGTGGTAATAATCCATGAACGGCAAATACGTTTTCCGCACAAATTTTCCCGCGCCGACGTAATACGAAAACTTACCGAGCAGCTTCAGGT
>CAMLEF010000330.1 GCA_946478675.1 uncultured Flavobacteriales bacterium
GGGAATCGTTGTCCGTAAAGCGCCCTTCGTGGCTGAAGCGTGCGGTGAGGTCGCGCGTGAGCTTGTGCTCGACGTTCACGTTTTCCCAGAACTGCGCGTCGCTCACCTGTGCGGGTAACAGGTGAGCGAGCAGCAGCGCCGGAAATAAAACGAGAACGAGGAGGTGCAGTCGGTTGTGCATGGGGTGAGGGTTTATTCTTTTTCGAGCGCTCCGAGCTTGGTGAGCAGCTTCCGGTTTTTACGGAGATGGATCAGGTTGTAAATGCCGTAATAAATAACCGGGAGCATGAGCAGCGTGAGGATCGTCGAAGTGATGAGGCCGCCGATGACGACGATCGCCAGCGGCTTCTGCGTTTCGGAACCAATGCCCGTCGAGATCGCAGCCGGCAGCAGGCCGATCGCCGCCATCAACGCCGTCATGACGACAGGACGCACGCGCGAAACGACGCCTTTCATGATCGCATCGTCGATGTGCATTTTCTCTTCGAGATTTTTGCGGAACACCGAGATGAGAATAACGCCGTTCTGGATACACACGCCGAAGAGCGCGATGAAGCCGATACCCGCGGAGATCGAGAAGTTCATCCGCGTCACGTGCAGCGCCATGATGCCGCCGATGAGCGCAAACGGAACGTTCAGCAGCACGAGGAATGCATCTTTCATATTGCCGAACGTGATGAACAGGATCAGCAGGATGCCGAGTAAACAAAGCGGCACCACGTGCGCCAGCGTATTCGAAGCGCGCTGCTGGTTCTCGAATTCACCGTTCCACGTTGCGTGATAGCCTTTCGCCAGGTGAATGCCGATCTTCGGATCGTTCACTTTGCGCTGCGCCTCCGCGATGGTGCTGCCGAGGTCGCGACCGCGCACGGAGAACTTCACCGCGATGTAACGCATGCCGCCTTCGCGATAGACGAACGCCGGGCCGGTCAGTCTACGGATCGTCGCGATCTGCCGCAGCGGGATACGCGTTCCGTTCAGCGTCGGCACCATCAGGTTGTAGACTTTGTCTTCGTCGTCGCGGAAACTTTTCTGGTAACGCACGCGGATGTCGAAGCGCCGTTCGCCGTCGTACAGTTCCGTCGCCGCTTTACCGCCGAGCGCCATCTCGATCACGGCCTGCGCATCCTGCATGTTCACGCCGTACAGCGCCATCTTCCGCTGGTCGAGCTCGATGCGGAATTCCGGCTGCCCGAGGTTGCGCAACACACCGAGGTCGTCGATGCCGCGCACGGTAGACAGGATCGCTTTTACGGAATCCGCTTTCGCATCCAGCGCATCGAAATCGGGCCCGTAAATTTTTACCGCGAGCGCAGCATTCACACCCGCGACGGCTTCTTCCACGTTATCGCGGATCGGCTGCGAATAGTTGAAGACGATTCCCGGCATCGCGTTCAGCCGCTTGTCCATCTGGTCGATGAGCTCATCTTCCGAAAGACCTTTACGCCATTCTTTTTTCGGCTTGAGGTCGACCTGGATCTGCACGTTGTAAAAACCTTTCGGGTCGGTGCCGTCGTTGGTGCGGCCCACCTGCGAAAGCGTCTGCTTCACTTCGGGAAAGCTGTTAAGGATTTCCTGCATCCAGCGGCTCGTCTTCTCCGCTTCCTGCAGCGAAACGCTCATCGGCAATTCCGCTTCCACCCACAATGCGCCTTCGTCGAGCGCGGGAAGGAATTCCGTTCCCAGCAGCGATGACGACCAGAACGTGACGGCCATGATGACAACCGCCATGATGAGGCTCAGCTTGCGGTGATGGAACACCCAGCTGAACATTCTTTTAATGCCGTTCTCGAAGAAGCTGACGACGAAGTTGTGTTTCTCGCGCACGTTTTTCTTCAGCAGGATGCTCGACAGCGCCGGCACCAGCGTGAGGGTGTAGAACAAAGCGCCGAGCAAGGCAAAGCCCAGCGTCCACGCCAGCGGTGAGAACATTTTTCCTTCTACTTTCTGGAAAGCGAAAATCGGGATGAGGCAGGTGATGATGATCAGCTTCGAGAAGAAGATCGCTTTGCCCATCTCCGCTCCCGTCTTGCGGAACAAGCCCAGTTTCGCGAGACGGTTGAATTTCTCCATGCCGACTTCTTTCGCGCGATGATCGAGCACGACGAATAGTCCCTCCACCATCACCACCGCACCGTCGATGATAATGCCGAAGTCGACAGCGCCCATCGACAGCAGGTTCGCCGTCATGCCTTTGATGCGCATGCACATGAACGCGAACAGCAGCGCCAGCGGAATGATGATCGACACGATGAGCGTCGTTCGCCAGTCGGCCATGAAGATGAGCACGATCACCGTCACGAGCACGATGCCTTCGAGCAGGTTGTGAATGACGGTTTCCTGGCAGAAATCCATCAGGTTCGTGCGGTCGTAGAACGTGTCGATCTGGATGTCGGCCGGCAGCACGTTTTCGTTGAGGTCTTTCACCTTGTCGCGAATGCGTTGCAGCACTTCCGCCGGGTTTTCACCTTTGCGCATCACGACGATGCCTTCCACCACGTCGGGCTGATCGAGATCGCGGCTCACCTGCCCGAGGCGCGGCGCACCGGCTTCTTTCACATCAGCGAGGTTTTTCACGAGGATCGGCACGCCGTTCACGTTGCTGACGATGATGTTCTCGATGTCGCTCACGCTTTGCAGCAAGCCGATGCCGCGCACGACATACGACTGTCCGTTGCGTTCGATGACGTCGCCGCCCACGTTCACGTTGCTCTTCTGCACCGCGCTGAACACTTCGAGCGACGTCATGCCGTATTTGGCGAGCAGCTCCGGGTTCACGCTGACTTCGAAGATGCGTTCTTCACCACCGAAGCTGTTCACGTCGGCGACGCCGGGCACCGCTTTGAACTGGCGATCGAGCACCCAATCCTGCACGGCGGTGAGCTCGCGCAGCATCTTGCGGCGGTCTTCTTCGTTCACCGTCGGGCGCGTGCTCTTCAGCGTGTAACGATAGATCTCGCCGGTCGGGCCGTAAGGCGGTTCCACTTCCGGCTTCACGCCATCGGGAAGATCCGCGTTCGTCAGGCGGCTGATAACTTGTTGTCGCGCGAAAGCATCATCAACGTCGTCATCGAAAATGATGCGGATGTACGAAAGACCAAAAGCGGAAGTAGTGCGCAGGCTCGATTTTTTCTGCACGGAGTTGAGCACGGTTTCCAAAGGAATCGTCACGAACTTTTCCATCTCTTCAGCGCTGCGGCCCTGCCATTGCGCGATGATGATGATCTGCGTGTTCGTAACGTCGGGGAAAGTTTCGAGGGGCGTATTGAGGTAACAGATGTAACCGATCACCGCCAGCGCCGCCGTCATGAATAAGACGAAAAACTTATTGCGCAGCGAAAAGGTGATCAGCCTGTTGAGCAGCTTGTTCATAGACCTTGTCTTTTACCGGTTATTCGACATTAGCGACATACACACTCCCGGTAGAAACCACCTGCTCGTCCGGCTGGAGTCCTTCAAGAATATAGGTGCGGCCTTTGCTGTTCGTATTTCCTGTTTTGATGACGCGGCGCTCGAAGGAATCATTCGACTTCTTCACCATCACGTAATTGTTTCCGTTCTCGAAAACGATCGCTTTGGAAGACACCGTGACTTTTTGCGTCGGCAGGTCCACGTGCACTTTCACTTCGGCAAACATGCCCGGCTGCAGCAGTCCTTTACTGTTGTCGAGCTCGATGCGTGCGTGCGCCACTTTCGTTTCCGGGTCGAGCACGTTGTCGACGTGACGGATCGTTCCCGGGAAAACGATATCGGGATAAGCGATCGTCTTAATATTGACGTTCTCGCCTTCATGCACTTTCGAAAGATCGTTTTCATAGACGTCGGCCAGCACCCAGATCGTATTCAGCGCAGAGACGGTGAAGATGTTCGCGGAATTATCCGGGCGGATCTCTTCACCTTCGTTGATGTTCTTTTCGACGACGTAACCGTCGATCGGCGAAGTGATCGTGTACATCGCGTCGCTAGAATTCGGTTTCGCGCCGTACACTGCGAGCGCCTGCGTGAGACGTTTGACTTCCGCATCGGCCGTCGTAAAATCATGACGGGCGGAGATGACTTGCAATTCGGAATACGTGTTGGAATTGTAAAGCGCTTCCGCGATGTCGAGATTTTTCTGCGCGACGTTCAGCGAGTTCTGCGCCACGAGATACTCGCTTTGCAGATTGGAGATCTCCGTGCTGCGGATCACGGCCAGCACTTGTCCTTTCCGGACGTGATCACCGAGGGAAACGTTCACCTGGAGCGCATTCCCGCCCACGAGCGGGTACACTTTCTCGACCTTGCTTTCATCGAACGAAACGTGCCCGACGAGCGGGAGGTTTTCTTCTTCCTGCATCACGCGTGCCGTATCGATGGTAATGTTCTTGAGCTGGTCGGGCGTCAGATGCACGACGTTGGAAGCTTCCTTCGGCATAACGTTGTCTTTCGCTTCTTCTTTGCAGGAGAAGAGAAAAAGGAAGAATGCCGGAAGCAGATAATAGGTTTTCATAGTTATGTTTTTTATCAGCGAACGACAATCGTTCCTGTAACGTAGTTGAGTTGTTGGGCTGAAATAAAATAGTCCGATTCGAGCAGCAGCAGGTCGCGGCGGCCTTCGTCGTACGTGCGCAGCTGGTCGAGGAATTCGATGAGGTTGATGCGGCGGTTGCTGTAGTTCGACACGGCGTTCGTGAACATCATGTCGAGGTCTTTCGCATAGCTGCCGCGGTCGCCGCCTTTCACGTTGCTGATCACGCCCGCCTGCGCATGCAGACTATCGCGCACCGTTCGTATCCGCGTGAATTGCGCATACGCCGACAGCACCTGCGATTGCGCCTGACCGGTGGTGAGCGAATCCTGGTATTGCGACTGGAGCAGGCTGTAACGCGCCGCGCGGATGTTGCCCTGGTTGCGGTTGAAAATCGGGATGTCGATTCCCGCGCTTACCGTCCAGAGATTATTCGTGTAGCTGCTGCGGCGATCGTATTCGGTTCCCAGCATCAGGTCGGGAACGCCGTAGGAGCGCTGCAGTTTCAGGTTGCGGCTGTTCCATTGGATATCCGCAGCCGCCAGTTGAACGTCGG
>CAMLEF010000331.1 GCA_946478675.1 uncultured Flavobacteriales bacterium
GAAATTGCTGCTGCGTTAATCGCCTTTCACTTCCGAAGAACTGTATTTCCCGTCACCGCCGATCGTCACGATGAAGTAGATCGGTTCCTGGGTAATTGTCGTATTCCATCCGATCGGGTAGGTGAGCGTGACGGTGCCGTCGCTGTTCTCTTCGCGTTGACCCGGATCGCCGAGCAGGTCCTTGACTTCGCTTTCCGTCATGCCGGTCTTCAGCACTTTCGATTTCAGCTCTTCCGTCATGTTGTAACGCGGGTTGTCGACTTCGGTCATGTCGTTGTGCGCTTTCCATTCGGAAGAATCGAAGCCGGTGGTGCAGCCGGTGAGGACGATGAGGACGATGAGGAGGGTTATGGCGGTGAATGAAATTGCTCTTCTCATGAAAAGATTTTTTTAAAGTTCTCTGCCAAATCAACGCGTAACGATGAGTCGTGCGCGATGTTCTCCTGCATTGACGAAATACATTCCTTCCGCCAGTGAACGAACATCAATCTCGTTTTTTCCTTCCTGCATCACGCGCTGCATTACCAATTCGCCTGTTGAATTATAAACGGAAAGCAGTGCGTCTTCTTTTCCATTCACGACAAAGTAATCGCTTGCAGGATTCGGATAAACGGAAATTTCTTCCTCCGCGAATTCCGGCATTCCCGTCGTCGTCAGCATTCCCATTTTCATCCCGTTGCCGAAGCTCGTTACCCACATCTCCGCAGGATTGTTCGGGTTGAAGAAGACGCGCTCCGGCTGGCGGAACGGGTAGCTGTTTACCAATGAAAAAGACGGCGACGCGTTGTTGATGTTGCTGCTCATCCACAAGCCCTGCGTTTCGGTCGTGACGAAAATTTCATTCGTATTGTTCGGGTTGAACGTGCACGAAGTCACGCGGTCCAGTGTCGTTCCGGTGAGCTTCGTCCAGCTCACGCCGCGGTTCGTGGTTTTGTACAAACCGCCCAATCCGTTCGGCGGACCGCCCCAGCCGCTGAACACGCCCGCGTACCAGGTATTCTGCGAAGGATCGTTCGGATCGATCACCACGTCCTTCGTCCAGTAATACATGCCGGCATCGGAAACATCCGTCCAGTTGCCGCTGGTGGGGTTGTACGTGAACACACCGGAGCTGGCAGTAAATGTGCCGCTGCCGTTTCTTCTTCCCGAATACGAAGCGACGAGTGTTCCGTCATTGAGCACGTTCAGCGACGCCGGATGTTTTTCCGTGCGCGGCGGATTGCTTAGCAACGTCCATGTCGATCCCGCGAGATTGTTCAAATCATCGCAGCGATAAATGCCGCCCGCGCCGCTGCCGCCGTTGTAATGGATGACGCTCGCATACGCACGGTTCGGGTTGTTCGGATCGATGACGATCCAGTACACGGGATGATTGAACGTGTGCAGCGTTTGCCAGGTCGCGCCGTTGTTCGTCGAATACAAAATTTTTCCGGCGGCATCTGTCGCGTCGAGCTGCGCGTCCTGCAGGCGTGTGCTCTGGTACATATCGTGTACGCCCGAAGTCGCCATGTACAGCGTGCCGTTGTTGCCCTGCGCGATGCGGTACGAAGAGTTCGCGGTTTGTCCCGTGTAATTGAACGACCAGCTTTGTCCGCCGTCGGTGCTGCGGATGCCGCGGATGTCGGAATAACACGACCACATATCGGTGCTGTTGATCCAGTGCACCTGCCAGCACGTCGTGTTCTCGAGGCCGATGCTGTGATAGCTTGCACCTGTTGGCGTATTCGCATTAGCAGCATGCTGATCACTCGCATTCACATATGCCTGCTGCCAGGTTGTTCCGCCGTTGCTCGTCTTGTGCGCAAAACCGAAATCGCCGAAGACAACGTAATTCGCATCGGTAGCCGCGACGTCAAAACCGAACGGGCATTCGCCGTAGCTCCACCCGCGATCGCCGCCCTGCCCGCTCCATCCGGTAACGATGTTCTGGTTGCCGGAAGCGTTGAACACATGCGTCCAGCTGCCGCCGGCATTCGTTGTCTTCATGATGTTCGGTTCACTGCTGCTGTTGCTGCCGGCCACGTACACCGTGTTGATATCGTTGTTCGCCATGTCGATGAACATCGGGAAATCGGTGTTCGTCACGATGCCGTTCGATGCTGCCGTCCAGTTCGTGACGCCGAAGTCGCAGGTGTACACGTTGCGGAAAAATCCCCAGTAGTCGCTGCCCTGCAACCCGACGTATATGTCGTTCACGTCGCCGGTGAGACAGAAGAAGCGTGTTGTATTGCCGGATTTTCCTGCGCAGAAGCTCCAGATGTTTTCATTCGCAGGAAGACCGGTGATCGTTGCGGTGCTCCACGTGCTTCCGCCATTCGTGGAAACGAGCACGCCATCGTTGGTGCCGGCGTAAATGTTGTTGCCGTCGAAGAACACGCCGCCCACGACATTGCCTGCGCCGTTGTTTGCAGCGGTATGAAACTGCGTGAACGTCGCGCCGCCGTCATTCGAAAAATAAATTTCGCCGTACGTGGAAATGATCACGCGGTTCGCATTGCTGTAATCCACGTCGATCGTGTACACATCCGAGAACGGATCGGGATTTCCCGGCAGTGTGTTCCAGGTGGCGCCGTTATCGGTGCTTTTTACCGGCGTTCCGATGTCGTTGATGTAGCTGATCGAATACAGCGTTCCGGCGGTCGAGGTGTAGCAGACTTTCGAATTGTGCCCGCCCTGGAATTCGGCGAAATGCACCTGCGAATAGCTGAGGCCGTAATCCGTCGTGTGAAACAATTCCGACATGTCACAGGCGATGTAAAATTCGCTGGTGTTGCCGGGATTGATGGAAGGCGAGAAGAGCGCTCCGCCGCCACCGATGCCGCGCGGGGCGAAGGAAGAAGGTTGTGCGAAAAGAAGCGAAGGGGTTATGAGCAGAACAAGCAGCAGTTTTCTCATAAAGGCGCAGGTTTCTTACTAAATTATAAAATCGGCGAGAGGGGTGAAAGTGTCGCCGGAATTTGCAGCTGCGTTAAACCTTTGGCTTCATCTTTGGTCAAAACGAACGGTACCAAATTGAAGAGCCATGCATTATCGCACTTTGTTTCTCTCCTTCCTGCTGGCGGCCGGCCTTTCTGCCAAAGCGCAAACCGCCGCGGATTCGACCGGCCTGCCCGGCGACAACTTCGACCTGTACGGCGCGCTCGACCTGTTCAAACAATCGTCGAGCCCTGAAGATTTTGAAAAGAAGATCAACGATCCCGCCAACCAGGTCAACAACCTTGATCTCGACGGCGACGGCAACGTGGATTATGTCCGCGTGATCGATAACGTCGACGGCGATGCGCATGCGTTGCAGCTCCAGGTAGCGGTGAGCGCTACGGAAAAGCAGGATGTTGCTGTTGTCGAGGTAGAAAAAAGCGGCAGTGAATCGGCCGACTTACAGATCGTCGGTGATGAGGAGCTGTACGGAAAAGATTACATCGTGGAAGCGCAAACGGAGGAATCCACGCCCGACCAGCACTGGCAGAATTTTCGCCCGGTGGTTGTCGTGAATGTGTGGACGTGGCCCTGCGTGCGCTACGTGTATGCACCGGCGTACGTCGTGTGGGTGTCGCCGTGGTACTGGGGTTATTACCCGGCGTACTGGCACCCGTGGCACCCGGTGCTGTGGCGCGTGCATTATGGCCACGTGATGCGTTATCACCACCCGTATTACCATTGTGTGCACGTGCACCGCGTGATGCGCGCGCATGAAGTGTACAGTCATCACCGGCAGGCTTCTCCCGCAGTGCATCGCCGTTACGAAGCGGATCACCAGCGCCGCGAAAATCCTTCCGGGAAAGCGACCGGCAAGCAGGTTCCTTCTTCACGCAACAGCGGAAAAGCAGGCAAAGGCGGCGCGCAGCAGAAGGGTGGCAGCCACCAGAAGCAGGGCAACGCTTCGAAAAATTCCGGCGGACAGCGTAAAGGCGGGAATGGCGGAGCACCGAAGAACAGCGGCGGGCAGCATCGCGGCGGCGGCGGTGGCGGACAGCATAAAGGCGGTCATCGCTAAACGATTTTAAGGCGTTCCCCGGGCGCCTTTTTTTGCGGGCAGGAAAGAAGGTGTAATTTGCTTTCCTGTTTCCCTCCTATGAAAAAAACGTTGTTCGCTGCGGCTTCCGCGGTTTTGTTGTTCAGCTGCCTTCCGAATGATCCGGAGCGCGGACAGGATCAAGATGCTGCAAAAGTGAGCCTGCGGGATTCTTCCATGATGAATACTCCGCCGCCGCCACCGCCTCCCCCGGGCGTTTCGGATAACGTCATTGCGACGGAAGCCGGGCGGGACAGTGGAGAAGTCCTGATGTACGCCGAAGAGATGCCGGAATTCCCGGGAGGGTTATCCGCGTTTCAAAACTATCTCGGGCGTACGATCCAATACCCGCAGATGGAAAAGGAAATGGGCCACCAGGGAACGGTTTACATCGGCTTCGTGGTCGAAAAGGACGGCAGCATTTCGGATGTGCGCGTGATGAAAGACGTTCCGGGTGCGCAGGGACTGACGAAAGAAGCGCTGCGTGTGATCGGCGCCATGCCGCACTGGAAACCCGGAAAGATGAACGGGAAGCCTGTACGCGTGAACATTACGCAGCCGGTGAAATTTACGCTGCGGTAAAAGCGCCGGCAGGGCGGCACTGACGGGAGCCGTTTCTTTTTCTGACTGAAATCAGCGGGGTTTCCGGAATGGCGGCCGTATCTTTGTGCTATAAAACAATCATCGTTATGGGCCCGCTCTATAGCATCTTCTACTCCAAATGCTCCCGCTGCAACGTTGGAAATCTTTACGAAGACAATAACCCGTATCACCTGTCGAAGCTCGGCAAGATGAAAACGCAGTGCGATTGCTGCGGTCAGAAGTTCGAGCCGGAAACGGGTTTTTATTACGGTGCGATGTACGTCAGCTACGGTCTTTCGATCGCCGTGATGTTCATGCCGGCAGCCATCCTGTATTTCGGATTCAACGCCAGTTTCGAAGTGTTGCTGGCCATGATCCTCACCATTTATGTTGTAACGTTCCCGCTGCTGTTCCGCTGGTCACACTGGCGGTTGAAGCCGTCGTTCCAGCACGCCC
>CAMLEF010000332.1 GCA_946478675.1 uncultured Flavobacteriales bacterium
AAATTACGATTCTCCGATGTGATTTGGAAAACAACACAGAATCTATGTGGTTAAACAAAACACGCACTGCGTACGCTTCATCGCATATCGATCGGCGTGAAGGCAGGCGCTTTCGGATTGGCAATTCTCCAGAGATCGTATTCCAAATCACCCGAGGGATTATCCGCAGGCGAGCGATAGAATTTTCCATCCGGATCGATGATGAAACCGGCGGGCACGGAATAGAGATTGTAATCTTCTTTCGTCTTCTTGCGGTAATCGTAGTGCACCATCGGCCAGTTGTATTTCGGGTTGGCTTTCAGGAACGCTTTCCACAGCAGCGTGTCTTCATCCAGCGAAACGCCGACGAACACGATCTTCTTGCCGTAACGCTTCTGCAGCTCGGCCATGTATTTCAGCTCGGCAACGGAATACGGGTTGCGCGTATCGAAGAAGAAGAGATAAATGTATTTCCCTTTATACGTTTCGAGAATATCCACATCGGCGCCTTTGCGATCGCTGGCGATGAAGTGCGGCGCAGGCGATCCGCGTTTCAGCTTCGTGTAGAACTCGACGATGTTGCGCGCGATGCGACGGTGCTGCGGAATTTTGCTCTGCACCGAAGCCTGCTGCGCCACGGCCAGCACGTTGCGCGGATTGAATGCGGGATTATCATACACTTCGAACAAACCTTTCAGCAGGACGAGCTCGCGCAGCGTGTCGTTCTTCAGCCATGGAATTTTCTTCATCGACCCGAGCAGGCTGTCGTAGCTCACCATCTGGTTGATCGCGAAATTGATGCCTTCGCCTTCTTTGCGCACCGACCACTTGTAGAGGTAATCCTTGAAGAAATTATTGAAGAACTCGCCGTACTCCGAATTGTTGTAGTAGATGCGCTGACCGACGATGTATTTGTTCGCCGTGCGCACCTGGCTGTGAAACGTGCCGTCTTCGATCGAAGCGAAATAATATTCCATCCACGGATAGAAATACGGATTCTTCACCCACTTGTAATTCGCTTTCATCTGCTCGTGAAAACGATCGAACGAGGTGAGTGAATCTTTCGCCACGAAGAACATAAAATTCTGTCCCCAGAACTTTTCGAAACGCGTATTGAAATCATCAGCGAGGTAATTCATGTCGGTGGAATCGTCGATGTACACTTCCACGGGAACTTTGTAATCGACATTCGGGTTCACCTGGTTCTTCACGTCGCGATCGGGAAAGATTACTTCCGTTTTCCGTCCCGGCTCGGCGTACACAAAACCGTGCACGCCTTTGCAGCGCAGCGTCACCTGCGAAACTTCCGGCAGCTCGAACTGCAATGAAAATTTTCCGCTGTCGCCGACAATACCTTCGCCCAGCTTGCGCTCCGTCATCGTGATGAAATCGTCGACGAGATAAACGCCGATCACGTTGCCGTCGCGGCCGGGGGCGATGCCGAAAACCGTCGCCGTGTCGCTCTTCGCAAAGAGGAAACCGGGCAGCAGCAACATTGCCGGCAGCAGGATTTTCAACAGGATAGTTTTCGCTTTGGGGAGCATAGTTATACGTGGTTGATTCAAATGCCGTGCCGGATCAGGGTTTCAGGTCGATGCCGGGAGGCACGAAGCGGGATGCGTCGCCACCGTTCCGTACTATATCACGTATAATCGTCGAATTTATTGCGGAAAGCTCGGGCGTGGGCAAAATAAACAGCGTCTCGATTTCGTCCGCCATCGATTTGTTCATCTGCGCGATCGCTTTTTCGAATTCAAGGTCGGTGGTCGTGCGTAATCCGCGGATGATGTATTTCGCATTCATCTTCCGGCAGAAATCGATCGTCAGGCCGTTGAAGGTTTCCACCGTCACTTTCGGTTCGCCGGCGAAGGTGTGCGCGATAAACTGCGTGCGTTTCTCCAGTGAGAAAAAATAATTCTTGTGGCTGTTCACGCCGATCGCGACGATTACCTGGTCGAACAAAGGCAGCACGCGCCGCACAATGGATTCATGTCCGCGGGTGATCGGATCGAATGAGCCGGGGAAAACTGCGATGTTGGTCATCGGGAGAGAGTTGGTTAACGAAAGTACGAAATGTGCTCCGCTTCCTCTGCGTGCTCTGCGCCTCTGCGGCAAACGATTCAATCGCCGCAGAGGCGCGGAGGACGCAGAGATTACGCAAAGAAGGAAAAGTTCACTTTCCCGTACGAGCGTGTTTCTACCAGGCGGGAAGTGTCGTTGAATTGCATGCGTTCCGGGTGTTCGACGATGAGCAATCCACCGGGTGCGAGCAGTTCTTTTTTGAAAACAAATTCGGGCAAACGCACGGTGTCTTTCTGATCGTACGGCGGGTCGGCGAAAATGAAATCCCACTGCCCTTTCGCTTTTGTTAAAAAAGAATAAACGTCGGAGCGCACGACTTTCACCTGGCGGAAACCGAACGTTTCGGCAGTGGACGCGATGAATTTGATGCAGCGGAAATCAGCGTCGACGCAGGTGATGCTCTGGCAGCCGCGCGAGGCGAGCTCGTAGCTGATGTTGCCGGTGCCCGCGAAAAGATCGAGCGCTTTCACCGATTCGAAATCGATGCGGTTGTTCAGCACGTTGAAGAGGCCTTCTTTCGCGTAATCGGTCGTGGGACGGACCGGCAGGTTGGAAGGCGCGGAGATCTTGCGGCCTTTGAATTCACCGCCGATGATACGTAGCGTGGACATCAGGAATAAAAATGAAGCGCGAAAAGGTCGTAATGAAAATGCGAGGGGAATTGCGAAAAATCTTTGCTGAAACGCGCTTCAACAGGATACGACGCAAATTTCACGTGACGGATATATTTCTTCGCGAGCGCGGCGATGGCGGAATCGGTAGCGATCTCGCCGGCAATTTCCACTTCGGCTTCTTCGGGATTCAGCTTGAGCTGCTCGCAGGTGTACAGGAGGAAGTAGATGAAATCTTCCGGCGCCTGGAAGTTGAACGAATTCGCCAGCAGCAGTTTTCCGCCTTCCGTCACGAGCAGATCGAAACGTCCCTGCTGCACGTGCGCGAACGCCCTGCGGGCCGTCTTGTTCTTGTTGACGGAAAGATTACGCTCGATCAGCGGCGTCAGGTGGTGACGGATGCGTACGCTGTTTGAAATTTTCCGCAGCGTTTTTTCCAATTCCGCATTCACCGCGTAGATCAGCCGCGCTTCGGCATTCCGCAGCATGTCATTCAGCACGAGATCCTGCGCCGTGACGGGCTGGTTGAAGCGAAGATACTCGCCGGCTTTGGCGCTGTCATATAACGCGGAAGGCACAAGTGTAAATCGTTCCGTCACGACCATCGCATCGACGCGCTTAAAACCGCCGGTGAGCCATTCGTGCTCGTTGATGAGCTTCGAGAGCTGTTCGGCAAACAACACTTCCGAATTGACTTTGCGGAAAACGTATTGCTCGAAAGCGAGAAAATCATTGGAGAGATTATCGAGCACCGCCAGCGTCAGCGTATCGCCGGCCGCCTGCAGCACGAGGCAGAATTTTTCGCAATGCGCCGTATCGAAGGCGGCATCACGAAAAGCGATCGAAGGCTGGAGAAGTCGGCGGGTCTCTGACATCGTCGCGAAGATACTAAAATACGGTGCGAAGGTGCGAGTTGCGAAGGTGCGGAGGTGCGAGTTGCGGAGTTGCAAGGTGCGGAGGTGCGGAGGTGCGAGATATGGAGTTGCGAAGGTGCGTGCAGCGATTTCTACAGCAGCATTCGCAGTTTAGAATCACATTTCATTCAAAAATTTTCATCCCGGCATCACCCAAAACAGTTGCAATCACTGTGAAGAAGTTTCCTCAGGATGCAACATTTTTACAGTTACTTTTAGATGTCTGACTGAGGCAAAGACCCATTGCACTCATAAAACGATTGCACATGGAACAGATCATCAAGCGTTTCAGGGAGCTTCTGCTGGAAGCGCTCGAAGCCGAGCACACCGACATGGGGAATATCCATGCTTACCGGCCCGAGTGCGACGATCTTGTGATTGTTTCCCAGGTGGGATTCCAGGAAGATGTCCTCGAGTATTTCAAAACGGTAAAACCTTTCGACGCTTCGAGCTGCGGCCGCGCGCTGGGCATCGGCAATACCGTTACGATCGACGACGTTGAAACCGACGTCAGCTTTTATCTCTACCGCCGCATTGCCCGCACTGCCGGTTACCGTTCGGTGAAATCCGTTCCGGTGCGTACAGCAGACCGCAACCTCGGGGTGATTTCACTTCATTACCGCGAGCCGCATCATCAATGGAAAGAAAACCGGAAGCTGGAATCGCTGCTGCCGGAACTGGCAAAGACGCTGGAACGTTATGCCGCCAAACGCGCCGAGCTAAAATAGCCGCAGGCCGCGTACTTTATTCTTCCACACTTCTCCCAAAATATTTTCCGCACACGACAGCAAACCGTCTATCGGCACCTTACTTTCGCCTCATGGATTTTGCCGCCGAGATTTTAAAGAAACTTCCTTTCGAGCCCACCGTCAAACAACGCGAGGCGGCCGTCGAGCTGGCGAAATTCCTGCTTCATCCCGACCCGCGGCGGTTCTTCGTGCTGCGCGGTTATGCGGGCACCGGTAAAACTTCCCTCGTGAGCGCGCTGGTGCATGCGCTGCCGGCCATCCGCAGGAAAAGCGTGCTCCTCGCTCCTACCGGCCGCGCGGCGAAAGTCATTTCGAATTATTCCGGCTCCCCGGCATGGACGATTCACAAAAAGATCTATCGCCCCTCGGGAAATACCGACGGCCCGTTCTTTTCGCTGCAGCACAACACGCATCGCGATACGCTGTTCATCGTCGACGAAGCTTCGATGATCGGACAGGGCACGAGCGACAAAATGCTTTACCCGAACAACCTGCTCGAAGATCTTTTTTATTACGTCGACCAGAATGAAAATTGCCGTCTGCTGTTCGTCGGTGACATCGCGCGCATGCTCGCCAAAGCCGCGCTGTCTGATCGCATTGGCTTTTCGATCGCGAACCTCGGCACAGGCCAGTCCACCAGCGTCACGCAGCTCGCACAGGAAGTCGTGCGTCAATGCAGCTCGACCAGTCAGATC
>CAMLEF010000333.1 GCA_946478675.1 uncultured Flavobacteriales bacterium
TTTCAGTTACAATTTCACATTCTTCTGCAACACCACTTTCACTTCTTTCGCTTCGGGATAAGCGACGAGCTTTTTGCCGGTTGCGTCGAAAATAAATGTTTGCCGCAGAGGCGCGGCGGTCGCAGAGAAAATCTCCGCGTTCGCTGCGCCTCTGCGGCGATTTTTTTCAGTTACAATTTCACATTCTTCTGCAACACCACTTTCACTTCTTTCGCTTCGAGATAAGCGACGAGCTTTTTCAGCTCATAAGAAGAAAGACCGGCCGAAGCGATCATGAAGCGTTTGCGTGAATCGTTCAGCAGGAAGTTCAGCTGCAGCGGTGAACGGCGCATGCGATGGAGATAGAGTTCTGCGATCTCCGTAACGGCGACATCTTTTTCAATTTTCCGGTTCAGAAAAGAACGGATGATAAGACGGTCACCTGAAAGCTGCATCGTGAGCGTCGTGGAGAGCAGGAAATACCACACGCCGAAGAGCAGCAACAGGACCAGCCAGGAAAAATGCCAGGCGAACAGTACGCCGAATCCGCCGGTAAGGACGAGCGCCACGTAGAGATCAAACGGAATGCGGGTGCGGAATGCGGAAGTTTCGTTCATGATCCGGGAAAGCGAAAGTAAGCGTTGTGAATTCGTTCCCGCAAAAGCAACAGTGCGTTGTTGATTAAAAATACCACTACGAATTCCGTGTTGGTGTATCTTTCGGGCGCAAACACTAATCCCTTCATCCATTTAAACAGCAACCGACAATGAAAAAAATCATTGCTTTAGCGGTATTCGGTATCGGCATGTTCGCCGGTACGGCCGCTTATGCACAGTCGGCGGAAACCCCTGCCGTTTCCCCGGAAAAAACGCAGCAGGTGATCGCCGCTATCCCTTCGCTGCAATCGATCCGCCAGGAGATCGCCGATTTCGAGGCGAAAACTTCCGGTCAGCAGGAAAAATTCGAGAACGGCAATGCCGACCTGCGCGCGCTGAAAATGAAATACGCGAACGAGCTGAAAACGCAGATCGCCGCGAACCAGGGCAAGCCCGAAGTGGTGGAAGTGCTCACCGCCGAGCTCGCGAAAACGAACGCAGAAATCGAAAAACTCAAGTAACCCCTGCGATGAAAAAGAAATTACTTCACACCCTCTTCGCTGCGATGGCCTTTGCTGCAGCGATTCCTGCGCACGCTTCTTCCGGCGGTCCCGATGCTTACGGTTACACCTGGAAAGACTCCAACGATCCGGACGGCCCGCTTTACAACTGGATCGAGATCGCAACACCTGCAGGCGGCTCCGGCACTTACCGCAGCGCGATCAACTGCGACGATTGCCACGAAGCCGGCATCCCGATCGGCTTCAACTTCCCGTTCTACGGCGTTACTTCGAACACGCTTTCCATCAGCTCGAACGGAACCGTTTATTTCGAGAACATTTACCTCGGCCTGAGCAACACCTGCATTCCCGGCACGCCCAGCTACACGATGACGCAATACAAATTCATCGCGCACATGTGGGACGACCTGGCGCCGAACTACCAGGGCGGCATCTACACGCAGACGTTCCCGAACTACATGGTGATCGAATATTACGACATCGTTCCCTGCTGCTCTGCCGGCGACGGCGACACGTGGGAGGTCATCCTGTTCCGCAACGGCAACATCCTGATGCAGTACAAAGAGCTCAGCAACCAGGGCCTGCAATCCGATTTCACCGTCGGCATCCAGAACGACCCGGCTACCGGCCTGCAGTACAAATGCGACGCAACGGGTATCGCGCTCGCCAGCGGCCGCGCCATCCTCTTCTCGCCGCCGACGTTCTCCTGCGGAACGGTTTCGCAGAACATCCTCGGCGCGAACACGGGCGTCTGTCCTTCTTCGAGCGTCGTGCTCAACGCAGGCAACACGTCCATCGCGCAAACCTGGTCGACCGGCGATTTCACGTCGACGATCTCCGTGAATGCTGCCGGCAGCTATTCCATCTTCGCGCTCGACACCAACGGTTGCACGATCCGCGATACGGTTGCCGTTTCTACGTATGCACAGCCCAGCGTCAACCTCGGTGCTGACGCGACGGTTTGCGGCTCGACGGTGCTCGATGCAGGCGCAGGCCTCACGTATCTCTGGAATGACAACTCGACGGCGCAGACGCTTACCGCAACGGCTTCCGGAACGTATTCGGTAGTCGTGACGGACCCTGCAACAACCTGCACGAATTCCGATGCGATCAACATCACGGTTAACCCGCTTCCGACGATTGCGCTTGGTGCAGACATCACGCAGTGCGGCGGCATGGTGACGCTCGACGCGGGCAACCCCGGCATGATGCACCTGTGGAGCGACAACTCGACGAACCAGACGCTGATGGTCATGAACAACGGCACTTATATGGTTGCCGTCCTCGATCCGATGACGGGATGCGCAAATTCGGATACGATCAACGTAACGATCAATGCGGTTCCGACGGTAGCGCTCGGTGCAGACATTACGCAGTGCGGCGGCATGGTAACGCTCGACGCGGGCAATGCCGGCATGAACTATCTCTGGAACGACAACTCGACGAACCAGACGCTGATGGCGATGATGAGCGGAACGTATTCCGTAACGGTGACGGATCCTGTAACCGGCTGCAGCGGCAACGATGCGATCGACGTTACGATCAATCCTGTTCCGGCAGTAGTGCTCGGCGCGGACGTTACGCAGTGCGGCGGTTCGGTTACGCTCGATGCCGGTAACCCGGGCATGGACTACCTCTGGAGCGACGGCGCCACGACGCAAACCACGGCAGCTTCCGCAACGGGAACGTATTCGGTAACGGTCACCGACCCGGTTACCGGTTGCAGCGGCAACGATGCGATCGACGTGACGATCAACGCGAACCCGACGGTAGCGCTCGGCACGGACATCGTGCAATGCGGCGGCCCGGTAACGCTCGACGCGGGCAACCAGGGCATGAACTATCTCTGGAGCGACAACTCGACGAGCCAGACGCTGAGCGTTTCTGCAAGCGGCACTTATTATGTAACGGTGACCGATGCGAACACGACCTGCTCCGGCAGCGATACGATCAACGTCACGATCAACGCGAACCCGGCGGTAACGTTTACGCTCGGCGTGAGCAACGTGTGCGTGGATGATGCATCGTTTGCGCTCAGCGGCGGCGCACCGGCAGGCGGCATGTACAGCGGCCCCGGCGTCAGCGGCACGACCTTCGATCCTTCTTCCGGAACGGGCGCGCACGTGATCACCTACACGTACACCGATGCGAACGGCTGCTCCGGCTCTGCGGTTCAGACGGTGATGGTGAATCCCTGCACCGGCGTCGAAGAACTTTCGGCAAACGAGATCCGTCTCTTCCCGAACCCGACCAGCGGCATCCTGAACATCGAAACCGGCGCATCGTCGATGACGGTAGAAGTGTTCAACGCGATCGGGGAAGTCGTTTTTTACCAGCAGGTCAACGCAGGCACGGCGAAAGTCGACCTCAGCGGAAAAGACAACGGCGTTTATTTCGTGAAGATCTCCACGGCGAACGGCAACGTCCTTCGCAAAGTGGTGCTCCAGCGCTAAGCTGTTGCTGATTATTGAAAAGGCCGCTCTTCACCGGGGCGGCCTTTCTTTTTTTTGCGGGAATCATGAGTTGTATTAGGATTTTAAATCATCCCGGCGTATATTTCTATTGGCAAACAATTTTATTCACCCCTTTTTTAAAAACAGGCACACATGAAACAGGTGTATTCCCGCATGTTCATGCTGGCGCTGCTGCTGTTGTTTTTCTCGAAAAGCAATTACGCGCAGCTGACGGCAACCATTACCAGTGTCACCAATCCCTCCTGCAACAGTTACTGCAACGGATCGGCTACGGTTACTGCTTCCGGTGGAACCGCTCCTTACACGTATTCGTGGACACCCTCCTCGCAAACGACGGCAACGGCTACCAACCTCTGCGCAGGCACGTACACCGTGATGGTCATCGATGCGATTCCCGATACGGTAACCGTTACGGTAACGCTCACGCAACCGCCGGCACTTTCCGTAACGACTTCTGCGAACCCATCCTTCTGCAATGCCCCCAACGGATCGATCTATACAACTGTCGCCGGGGGCACGCCGCCTTATAATTATCAATGGGCCCCGACCGGCACACCGACGGCAAACGTTTTCAACCTTGCGCCGGGTACGTACTGGGTAACGGTTACTGATTCCCATAACTGCACCGCCACCGCTTCCGCCACCGTCATCAGTGCACCGGTGCCTTCTGCCAATGCAGGTTCTGACGTTACCGTATGTCCCGGTGGTTCGACTACGCTAACGGGCACTGCGATGTTCGGCTCGCCGCCTTATACCTACATGTGGAGCGGGCCGGTCTTTGCAACCACGCAGCAGCTCGTCGTTACGCCCACCTCCACGTCGACCTACACACTCACGATCACCGATTCGAACGGCTGCACTGCGAATGACGTCGTGACGGTTTATGTGCAACCGCTGCTGACGCTTTCATTCAGCTCTTCACCCGCTACCTGCAGCCAGTCGAACGGCATGGTGAGCGTTGCAGCTTCCGGCGGCGTACAACCGTATTCGTATCTCTGGTCGAACAGCAGCACGAACGACACGCTCTTCAACCAGTCTGCAGGTGTGTACTCCGTCACCGTCACCGACGCGGGAGGATGCACGAGCAACGGGCAGGGCGCCATCAGCAATGCGAACGGCCCTTCGGTAACGATGACCAGCGTAACACAGCCGGCCTGCTATCTCAGCACGAACGGCACAGCAACGGCAAGCGTTACCGGCAATGGTCCGTTCAATTATGCCTGGAACACCACGCCTGTGCAAACGTCTGCTACAGTAACAGGACTTCCCGCAGGAAATTATTTCTGCACCGTCACCGACGTGAACAACTGCGTGACGACAGCACCGCTCACACTTGCACAACCGCCGCAGCTTTATCTCGGCGCGCAACAAGCCGGTCCGGCGAATTGCACGACGGGAGGAACGGCAATTGCCTGGGCC
>CAMLEF010000334.1 GCA_946478675.1 uncultured Flavobacteriales bacterium
TAAGTGGTGAAACATATTCCCGGCGCACGATTCGAAGTGCTGCCGCGCGTCGGACATACGCTGAACCTTGAAGCGATCCCGCAGGTGATTCAGCTGTTGAAAGAATTTCTGCGTTGATGGTTGAAACAAAAACAGACACACTCTTCAAAGAAGAAGTTACGGAGCGCAATGCGTTGAAGCTAACTTTTTTGCTGGTGGTACTTTTTCTTCTAACGCCTGTTATGACCTTTCTTGCTTCAAAACATACAGGAAATGTTTTCTTTAGTGCAGCTATAGCAATAACGGGATCAGGAGTGATTGGCGTTTTGATTTTCAGGTTGAGAAAAAAGATAATTTTTAAAATCGAATCAAGCCCCGATGGTGAATTACAGGCAACGATTACGGGAGATAATATTCACATTGCAATTAAGCCTGCAAGTCGAATCGATTTCTTTTTTGCAGATCAGTTTTCAAAGTATGGTCATAACCGTGTAGTATCTGGAAATGCTTTAACCTCTGCGGCATTGTATGCTGTCTTTTATAATGATCAGGAACAGCCTGTTTTTTTACTCACCGAACAAGTCATGACTGTAATTGTCCATATCCCGAAGCCCGGATTCAGGGAAGTGGATGAACATATTTATGAAATTATTGAAAGTATTCCGGCATTTTCCGGCCCTGTGCAAAAGGTGCGCGAATTCTGCGGCTGAAAAGAAGTTTTCCTTCGAAGAAAAAAAACTGCTTTACTTCAGCGCAACGATCAGTATTTATTCAGGAAATGTTCTTCCACGTCGAAAGAAGAACGTACACCGACGATATCGTATTCGCGGTTGAGCCACGCGTCGGCGGTTTTACGTCCTTCTTCTTTCAGGTGCTGCAGGAATTCCCAGCTCGTGTTGAGCTTCGAAGAGTAGGAGAGATGATCGAGCGATTCGTAGCCGGAGATGCAATGCACGAAAATCTCGCGGTCCTGCTCGGGCAGTGTCACGCCTTTCCGGATGAGCTCGTTGCGGTAATGCACCATCTGCATTTCGCTGATGAGGCTGCTGTTGAACGAAATTTCATTCACGCGTTCAGCGATGTCGCGCGCGGAAGTGGGCAGGTTGCGGATGTTGATCGAATTGATCTTCACCAGCACGATGTCATGCGTATTCGTTTCCGAGATGAGCGGCGTGAGCGGGGGATTGCCCATGTAGCCGCCGTCCCAATAGAATTCACCGTCGATTTCCACCGCCTGGAAAAGGAACGGCAGGCAGGCCGAAGCAAGCACGGCGTCGACGGTGATCTCGTGGTTATGGAAAATGCGCGCGCGGTTCGTTTTCACGTTGGTGGCGCACACGAATAATTTTTTGGTGTTGTACTGCTGCAGTTCCCGGAAATCGATCAGCTCGTTGAGGATATCGCGGAGCGGATTATAATTGAAAGGGTTCAGCTGGTACGGCGAAAGCGACTGCGAGATCGCGTTGAAGAAAAGATAACCGGGCGAAGTGTAAAGATCGCCGAAGTTCGCCTGGCGGTCCCACGGTGAAGGCTTGAACAGGTAGCTGCCGTACTGCGCGATCTTTTTCCAGAGCTGCTCGAGAATTTCTTTCGCTTTTTCCGGTCCGCCGACGTGCAATCCGTAAGCGAGCGCAACAGCATTCACTGCACCCGCGCTGGTGCCGCAGATGCCTTCCGCTACGATCTCTTCCACTTCCAGCAGCCGGTCGAGCACGCCCCAGGTAAACGCCCCGTGCGCCCCGCCGCCCTGCAACGCCATCGCCACGAATTTTTTATCAAACAGATGATTGGGATTCACTTCAGTAAAGATAACTACCAATTGCCAATCTCTGGTGGCTGCGCGAAAAATTGCGGGTTCAACGCATTTCTTCCCAGCGATAGATCACGTCATCGTATGGCGTAAGCGGCGGGTCCGGATGATAATCGTGCGAGCGCGTGACGAGCTTTCCGTCGATGCGTTTTTGCATCGTGAGCGTATAAAGCGTATCGAATCCGTCGCAGGTCTCGCTGTGCTGCAGAACGAGCTTTCCCTTTTCCCAGCGGAAACATTCGCGGATCTCGTTGAACGGCGAATCGGTCATGTTCTGCACGGAATACACCTGTTTTTCTTTTGGATCGAAAAAAGCGTCGAAGGTTTTTCCCAGTGCAGCGTTTTCTTTGAAATTTCCGGAAGCGGGATCGTACAGCCAGAATTGATATTGCGCGCAACCGTTGATGTACGCCGAAGCAAAAACACGAAAGTCGTTATAACCATCGAAATTCATGTCTTCGATCTCGATCGTTTCCTGGCGATAATCGTCATCATTATCGGAAGACGGAAAAACAGATTGAAACGGTTGCTGCTCGCCGGCGCGGTAAATGTCGATGCGCTTTACTGCCGGATGAGAAGTGTCGGCGGAATGATCTAACGTTAACTGGTAACGGAACAACGAATCGCGGAACTCCGTCGGGGAAATTATTGTCCAGGTAAATTTTTTCTCTGCGCTATCGGAACGAACAGTAACGCTATCCGCCGCGACGCTGTCTTTTTCCGGCGAAGCGCCGTCCAGCTTTTCCGGAAGTGAATAAAAACTCCACCCCATGAAAACGAAAAAGAAGATCACGCCGAGCAACAGCAGGATGAAACTGCCAAGCGTAAACATCAAAAAGAAGCTGCGGCTGCGATCGGACATGGTTCAAAAGTCATTTCTTATTTGATCTGAAGTAATAATCCTTGTAGTTAATAACTCCACGTCACGGTAGGAATAAGAGCCTTTTACATTTCGTATTTTATCGAGTAATGCGTGAATTTCTTCTTCTTTTTTAAGAATTATATACCGTATGTCATTAGGGGTGAAAGTGATCTTTATTTTTTCTAATTGTTTATTGTTTTGCTCTAATGAGGCTGGATCCTTGAAGAGACGTTTATCTAAAATGTGATAAGCTTTAATTTTTGAAATTGCCTTTTTGGAAGGGACAAAACGCCATTCTCTTTCATTGTAAAAATGAACATCGTCGGGAAGGTAACTTCCATTTCTGAAAAATTTTCCTTTGTAAGGTTTAGAGTATAACCCAATTCGAGTAATCTCATCGAAAATCTCGCTTGGGGGCTTAACGGTTTTAAGAATGAGATCCATAGTCTTTTGATATGAATCAAATAATGGCGAATCTTTATAATAATACAATACGGGAGTAATTTTATTTCGTAGCCCCCATTCTTTGGTAAATCCTATTCCATATTCGCCATAAGTGCTCATATGATGAATCGTTTGGGAAAGCGGAATGTCGCAAAAACATACCATTGGTAAACCTCCTTCAAAGTCGTCATACTTATGTTGTGTGCTTCCATGAATTACTTCAAGGCAATATCTGGGACTAAAACTATTTTCAAGAATGTTTTCTAGGTGCGATAATTTGCTTGTGAAATGAAAAAGAGTGTTGGCGCTTATCATGAGGTTAGTGTTAATCTTTATCTAAAATAAAACAAAAACGCCCCCGGGACACGGAGGCGTTTTCATCAAAATGCAAATGCTTAGTCGACGATCACCTTGATGGTTTTCGAAGCGTTCGTCGTTTTTACCGTGAAGAAATAAACGCCTTTCGCCATTCCGGAAAGGTTCACTTCGTTACGACCTGCGCCGTTGAGAACACGCGAATAAACGGTCTCGCCGAGCATGTTCGTCATCGTGACGAGCGTTTCCTGTCCTGCGTTGCCGTTGATCGTGTACGTGAACTTGTCCGTTGCCGGGTTCGGCGAAACGTTCACCTGCATCGTATTGCTGAGGTTGCCGATGCCCGTCGTGAAATCGACTACAACGGAACTCGTGCTTGTGCAGCCAATGCTATCGGTAACGGTCACCGAATACGTCCCGGGGAGAAGTCCCGATGCCGTTTGCGTCATTTGTCCGTCGGACCAGAGATACGTTACGCTGCCTTGTGCCCCGCTGACGTTGGCCGTCGCGCTGCCGTCTGCGCAGCTGGAGCAGGAAGCCTGCGTGGAATCTGCCGTCGTGCTGAGCGTGCAGGCGTAAACCGTTACCGTCGACGTGCTGCTGCAACCGGAGGTGTTGTCGGTTACGGTTACTGAATAAATTCCTGCGCCGAGGCTGTTCTCCGTTGCGCCGGTACCGCCGCTGGGCGACCAGCTGTAGGCGTAGTTGCCGCTGCCGTTCGTAACGCTGATCGTCGCGGATCCGTCGGTGCAGCCGCTGCAGCTGGCATTCGTAGAAGTAACGCTCGTCATCGCGTTGCAGCCGAAGTTCGGGCGGATAACGTAGGATTTCGAGAAGGAAGAACCGAAATCTTCGTTGTTCGCCCAGGTGCCGAACGGATTGCCGGGCCAGTTCACCCAGGTCGCATTCGTCGAGAAAATATCCTGCGTGAGGCCAATTGAAAGCGTGCTGTCGAATTCGATCATCGTAACGGCGTATCGGCCGGGGCTCAATGCGAGACCTGAGGCAGCAACCGGGATCGTGTAGAAATCGGCGGAGTCATCGGGATACAGCAACGTGTCGGTGCCGCCGATGATCGCAGATGGCGTTCCGGAAGGCATGTCCCAGATCACCGCCGCCATTTTGCGACCGGTGTAACCGCGCGTGACGTAAACCGAAACGGAAGTCAGCAGCGTCGATTGGTTGATCTGGAAATCCTGGCCCATATAACCGACCACGCCTGCACCGATGCCGAGCCCGCCGGTCACTGTGCCATTGTCGCGCGCGTAAGTCGTGTCGCTGACTACGAAATACTGGTACAGCGTGTCGTTGTTGTGCTGCTGGTCGGTTCCGCTCGTTTGGTTGGCGATGTATTGCACCGTGTAGTTGCCGGGAGCAGTGGGTGTGAACGACGGGATTGTCCAGCTCGTTGTTGCGCCGGAAGCGAGCGAAGCTACTGCCGTAGAGTTCGCGGAGTAAACGTTCGTCGTATTATTAAAGACATTGACCTGCGCCGAAACGTTCGAAAGCGCATTGAGGCCGTTGTTGCGGATCGTGCCGTTGAAGGTGAGGCCGGCAGCCTGGCGCGCGGG
>CAMLEF010000335.1 GCA_946478675.1 uncultured Flavobacteriales bacterium
TCGTCTCCACCGGCAATACGCTGCTGACGTAATGCGCATTCTCCAGCGTTTCACCGATCACCTTTGCGCGGCGATGATCTTCTTTCAGGCGATCCACGTGATGGTCGAGCGCGTAAATTCCTGCCGCCGCTAAATAGCCCGCCTGCCGCATGCCGCCGCCGAAGAGCTTGCGCACGCGACGCGCCTGCCGGATGAATTCTTTCGAACCGAGCAGCACCGATCCCGCCGGCGTTCCCAGTCCTTTCGACAGGCAAACCGAGATCGAATCGAACAGCGGCCCGAGCTGTGCAGGCGTGTAACCCGCTTCCACGATCGCGTTGAAAATTCTTGCGCCGTCGAGGTGGTAACGCAATTCTTTTTTGCGGCAGAGCTCGCTGATCGCTTTCATCTGCTCCAGCGAATAATAGCTGCCGCCAGCGCGGTTGGCCGTATTCTCGATGCTCACCAGCCGCGTGCGCGTCAGCCAGTCGAAGGTGGGATTGATGTGCTCTTCCACCTGCTTCGCGCTTATCCGCCCGCGGTCGCCGGGAATGAGCCTTGCCTGCGCGCCCGAATTCGCCGAGATGCCGCCGCCTTCGAAATTGTAGATGTGCGCGCTCACGTCGCAAAGCACTTCGTCACCCGGCTGCGTATGCACTTTGATCGCCACCTGGTTCGTCATCGTGCCCGACGGGCAAAACAATCCGGCTTCGTGCCCGAAGAGTTGCGCCGCTTTTGCTTCCAGCGCATTCACCGTCGGGTCTTCGTTAAAAACGTCGTCGCCGACTTTCGCATGGAACATCGCGTCCAGCATCGCGGGAGTAGGGCGGGTTACGGTATCACTGCGGAGATCGATCATGGTAATGTGCGAATGAGTTAATGCGCTAATGTGCTAATGTTTTTTGAATTTAAGAGGGTGCGGCCGGCGGAGCGTATCGGCACACCGGCATATTGGCAAATCAGCACATTAATCCCCATCTTTGTTTACCAACCACCTATGCCGATCAGACGCGCTGTTATTCTCTTTCTCTTCCTCCTTTTTTGCGGCGTTTCACAGGCGCAGCAGGCGTGGTGGGTTTTCTTCACCGATAAGAACGGCACCACCTTCGATCCGTATTCCTATTTCGCGCCGGAAGCGATCGAACGTCGCCAGCAGAATCATCTTTCACTGTATGATTCGACGGATTTTCCCGTCAACAGCTTTTATCTCGCGGAAGTGGAAAAACGCGTCGATACGCTCGGGCAGGTGACGCGCTGGCTGAATGGCGTTGGCGTTGTTGCGACGGACAAACAAGTCGTCGAATTGCGAAAGCTTCCTTTCGTGCGTGAAGTGGTTCCGCAGCAAATGATGGAGTGGCTGCCTGCGATGGTTCCCGATACGACGATCGATGATTTCGACGATAAGCCGCGCAATGTGAGCGGACAGATTTCCCCGATGAAAGGCGAGCAGTTTAACGAGCACGGCCATCGCGGAAAAGGAATCATCATTGCCGTTCTCGATGCGGGATTCAAAGGCGCAGACACGCATCCTGCTTTTTCAGAAATCCGCCACGACAATCGTGTCCGCGCGACGTTCGACTTCGTGAAGAACGGTCCCGACGTGTACGACGTAGGCGCGGACCACGGCACGATGGTGCTTTCGTGCATTGCGGGAATCGTGAACGGAACGCCGATGGGACTGGCGCCTGATGCGACATTCCTGCTGGCCCGCATTGCGAAAGAATACGGCAACCAGCACCGCGCAGAAGAAAATTTCCTCGCCGCCGTCGAATGGGCCGACAAGCAAGGCGCCATGATCATCAATTGCTCGGGCGGTCCCAGCGCACGTTCGTATTTTCCCGAGCAGGTCGACGGAAAAACGCCGATCATCACGCGGGCGACGAATCTCGCTGCGCGCAAAGGCATGCTTGTAATTGCTGCGGCCGGCAACCAGGGCGAAGCGTTCGATACTAATTTGCTTCCGCCTTCCGATGCGGACAGCGTGCTTTCTGTGACGGCTGTGAATGATTTCGGCTATTCCGCTTCGTTCAGCTCGCGCGGCCCGCTTCCGGATTTTCGCCGCAAGCCCGACGTCTGCGCACCCGGCACTGCGATTGTTGCAGACGGCAGTGGCGGATTTTCCATTTCAGAAGGCACTTCTTTTTCTGCGCCGCTGCTCGTCGGTTTCGCTGCGTGCCTGATGGAAATGTATCCCGATCTCCAGGCGATGCCGTTGGCCGATACGATGCGGCATTGCTCGTCGCTGTATCCGTACTACGATTATGCACACGGTTACGGCATCCCGCAGGCATCTTATTTCTTCGAAGAGAAAAAGCCGGCCGTGCAAAGCTTCACCTTCGAGCGAAAAGACGATACGATAGTGCTGCACCTGTCAGTGAACGGCGATTGTTCGCAGCACGATTTGCTGTTCTGCGCTTTCGAAGACGACGAGCGGCGCATTTATTATTACGAGGTTTTTCGGGTGAACAACAGTAACGATATCACGCTTCCGAAAGACAAGATGGCGGACGGCAACCGCATTCACATTTTCTACAAAGGTTATTATGCGCGCCTGGTCTATTAATATCCTGCTGTTTTCGATCGTGCTGCTGGCGGGAGGAAAGCTTCGCGCGCAGACAGAGCCGGTGTTCTCTCAGTCGGTCGACACAACGGGCGAGATTCCGAAGTTCGGCCCGAACCGCTTGTTCTTTGGTCATGGAATTTTCACTTATGGCATGTTCGAAGCGCCGCAATACGGAATGCCCGTGCGCTGGTGGTCGCCTTCTATCTCCGACGGTGCGCGAATGAAGCTGAAGCTCTGGTCGTGGGACGCGCTCGTGTTCGATATCAATTACCGCTACGATCTGTTCAGCATCAAGGACAACAAACCGAAGCTCGCGCCCCTGGATCCGATGAAGCACGTGCGCGATCGCATTTCCGTGAACAATTTTTCCGGCGGCATCGCCAATCGTTTTACGTTGGGACGATTCGGCAACGTGATGGGCTGGTGGCTCGATCTCGGCGTGTACGGCGACTGGGCGTTCTATGCGTCGCATACTGTTGTCGATGAATATTACAATTCCAATTCGCCCGACGGTTACGGTTTCAAAGTGAAAACACGCATGTCGCGACTGCCGTATATGTCGCAGGTGAATTACGGCGTTACGGCAAGGATCGGCGGCGATTATGTGGGACTCTTCGTTCGTTATCGCCTGAACAAACAGATCACCGGCTCGTACGGTCCGTATGAAACCGATCTTCCTGCGCTTACGATCGGCATCGAACTGTACCAGATTGAAGAATAAATCGTTCGGCAATTCGTATCTTTAAGAAGCTTCTTAGTAAACCCTCCCGGTTATGGAACCCACGCGCGTATTTGATCTGATCGAACGTTACCAAGCGAAATATGTCGACAAGCCCGATGCCTTCGCAGGAAAAGAGAATGGGCAATGGCGCAAGTGGAGCTTCAGCGATTTCGTGCGGCTCTCGTATGAAGTTGCGTCGGGACTGATCAACAAAGGGCTTCGTCGCGGCGATCGTGTCGGCATCCTGGCGAATAACCGTCCCGAATGGAACATCGTCGATTTCGGTGTGCAGCTTGCAGGCGGTGTGTTGGTTCCGATTTACCCGACCATCTCTGAGAACGATCTGCGTTTCATCCTGAAAGATGCGGAAGTGCAGTTCGTGTTCGTGTCGTCGCAGAGCGTTTACGAAAAGACGCTGCTCGCGATCAAAGAGCTGGAGCATACGCCGGCCGTTTTCTGTTTCGATGAGCTGAACACTGTTCCTTCGTGGAAAGAGATCACGAAAGCCGGCGCTGCTTCTCCGCAGGATGCAGCAATCGAATCGGTGAAGACAGGAATGCAGCCCGATGATCTCTGCACGATATTGTACACTTCGGGCACGACCGGCACGCCGAAAGGAGTCATGCTCACGCACGCGAACCTGGTCAGCAATTTTATTTCACTCTGTGATCTGCCGCCGGTCGATCATACCTGCCGTGCGATCAGCTTTCTGCCGCTGAACCATACGTACGAGCGCATCATCATCTACCTCTATCTCTATCACGGCGTCGCCATCTATTACGCTGAGAGTATCGATACCATCGGCGATAATATCCGCGAGCTGCAGCCGCATATGTTTACCTGCGTGCCGCATCTGCTGCAGAAAGTGTACAACCGCATCACGGCGAAAGGCGCGGAGCTGTCCGGCTTCAAACGACGACTGTTCTTCTGGGCAGTGGAGCTCGGCGAAAAATTCGAAATTCAAAAAGAGAAGCGTTCGTGGTGGTACAACTTCCGCCTGTCGATCGCATCGAAGCTCGTCTTTTCCAAGTGGCGTGAAGCGCTCGGCGGAAACGTTCGCGCAATGGTGTCGGGCGGCGCTGCATTGGAACCGCGGCTCGCGCGCATCTTCTGGGCGGCGGGATTGCCGGTGCTCGAAGGTTATGGCCTGACGGAAACGTCGCCGGTCATTGCTGTGAATAATCTCGAACCGAACGGCATTCGTTTCGGAACGGTCGGCCCGGTGATCCGCGGCGTTACGGTGAAGATCGCAGAAGACGGCGAGATACTCGTGAAAGGCCCGAACGTGATGAAAGGTTATTACAAACGTCCTGACGCAACGGCGGAAGTCATCGACAGCGAAGGCTGGTTCCACACCGGCGACATCGGTACGCTGCTCGAAAACCGTTTCCTGAAGATTACGGATCGCAAGAAAGAGATCTTCAAAACCTCCGGCGGCAAATACATCGCGCCGCAGCTCATTGAGAATTTATTGAAGACCTCGCGCTTCGTCGAGCAATCGATGGTGATCGGGGAGAACCAGAAATTTCCTTCGGCGATCATCGTGCCCTCGTTCACCTTCCTGCGCGACTGGGCGAAACGCAAAAACATCACGCTTCCTGCCACACCCGAAGAGATCGTCAACGATCCGAAAGTGATGAAACGCGTGATGGAAGCGGTCGACAAGATCAACGTA
>CAMLEF010000336.1 GCA_946478675.1 uncultured Flavobacteriales bacterium
TTTTCAGCACGCGCGCATTGCCGGCCGTGTAATGGCTGACATAAATTTTATGATACGCCGGGTTGTTCGACGAAACATCGCAGACGCCGATATAAAGGCTGTCGCGGTAATACTCGATGCTGAACTGGCTCGCGGCGTTGAAAGCGTAAACCGACAACAGCGGATTCCACGAGGAAAGCGTTCCGTTCGAGAGATCGCACGCGGCAGTGAAATAGCGTGTCACCGTGTTGATGGTGTAGAACGGTCCGGTCATAAAACAAACGGAGCCGCGCAGCGCAAAGTCGTTGATGAATTCGCCCGGGTCGCTTTGTACGCGCAGCGTTCGTGCGCCGGAAGAGCTGTTGATGACAGAAATCTCGCTGCAGGGAAACGAATAGTTTTTATTCAGCGCAACGATCGTGCTGCCGAAGAACGACAGTTGCTGCACGGGGCCGGTAACAGCCGGAGCAACCGTCCAGGCGTCGATGCTTCCGCTCAAGGAAAATCGCGCAAGATTGGTACGCGCCGACGAAGCGATCGAAGTGAATTTTCCGCCGACGTACAATTTATTGCCGAGCCGCAACAGCGACATCACCGTATCACCTGCCACAGAAGTTCCATTCGAAAAAGAAGAAAACAGCAGCGAAGACGAAGCGCTCAATGCCGCGATCCGGTTGCGCGTTTGCCCGTTGATCTGCGTGAACGTTCCGCCGATGAAAATCGTGTCGCCGGATTTCGCGATCGCCGTCACCGTTCCGTTATTGACGACGGGATTCCACGGAAGAAGATTGCCGGTTATCGCATCGATCGCCGCAAGACCGGGACGCGCATTTCCGCCGAGATCGTTGAAACGTCCGCCGATGTAGATCACTTCATGGATCGTGTCGAAATACGAAGCGGTGATATGCGAAAGCAGCGTCGACGAAGAAGGACAGGACGGTCCCGTGCAACTCGCCGGCGGGTACGTGACGTTCGAAGCCGTTTGCGCGGAAAGGCGAAACAGGGTGAGTAGAAAAACGAGGACGACAACTATTCTTCGTGGGACGAAGCGCATACGGCCGCATGAATTTTACGAAGGCCGTGAAAGTAAAAACAGGGCGCCGTACGAGTCGGTCGCAAACGTTTACAATTGTTTGTTGTCGGGTGAAGGCACTTTAATTATCGGTCCGAACAATTAAATTTTTAACGAAACAACGCCAACTATCACTTGACAAACCGGTAACGATTGTCGTACTTTTCATGAAAAGCTAACCCCTGCGCCATGGAACAGCTCCAGCATCAGCAGATCCGCCGCCGCCGCGAAGACGACGATCTTGTCCCGGAAGAAAAGAACACTTCCGCGCCTTCTTCTTCTCACGACGATTCGCAGTCGCCGCCGCCACCGCGCAGCCTCAACGCACCGATCGCTCAACTAAAAGAAGCCGGATCACTCGGGGCGGGACCTGTCGCGCCGCCCGCCGTGCAGGTGCAACAGCAATTGCAGGGAAAAGGACAATCGCTTTCCGGCGACGTGCGCAGCGGCATGGAGAATGCGATGGGAACCGATCTCTCCGGCGTAAAAGTGCATACCGGCGCGCAGGGAAATGAAATTGCGCAACAGCACAACGCGCGGGCGGTTACCGTCGGGCAGGACATCGCGTTTGCCGTCGGCGAGTTCCAACCAGGCACGATGACCGGCGACGCGTTGCTGGCGCACGAGCTGCATCATACGCAACAGCAGAAAGGCGCAACAGCAGCGCAGGCAAAACACGAAGCCGCCAACGGCAATGAAAATGATTTTGAAAAAGACGCCGACGAAGCGGCCCTGAGCGCAACGGGAAAAATCCATGCGCAGTCGGAGGAATGGGAAAGCGGGATGGAAGGGAAATCGAAATCCGCGAAGAAGACGGGATTGCGGTTGCAGCGGTGCGGCGGGGGAAGCGGAAGCGCGCCGAATAAGAAAACAGCTACCGATTCGCTTAAAACAGTTGCGGATACGCTGAAGACACAAAAATCGCCGGCCGACAAACCCGACGATCAGCTTTCTTATGCAGACTGGAAAGCGAAGTATTCCAAAAAAATGGAGGGCATAAGGGATGTTGTAGGAGACCAGGTTTTTGCTGCGGATGTGCAGGTTCGACAGGATCGTCTCACCGGCGCAAAGAACCAGGTAACCAGTGCAGCGTCGGTTATTAAGAAAAAGACAGTCGCCTACAATAACCAGATCCAATTCTGGAAGGATCACAACATTACTCCACCAGGGAAAACAAGTCTTACCCAACTCTTGTCGGATCCCGGCTCGTTATCCGACACCGACCTTACCAAGTTCGCGACTTCGCTGGAAAACGACAAGAAACTGCTGACGGATAAGATCTATCAGCCCATGACCAAGAAAGGCGGAACAATTGATGAGTTGCTTCAGGCCATCAATCAGCTCAAATCCAACAGGGCATCGGTCAAGAACCTTGAAACTGCGCTTACGGATGCGACGCTGAAACAGGAACATAAAAAAGAAGCAAACAAATACAATGAAGGTTACTTAGCGGAAGGAGTGAAAATAATACTCGACCGGGTGGCATCGAATTACAGTGTCATCATGACTCCTCTTGACCTGCGGGCCATTTCAGGATATGAACAAAGAGACAAACCCAATCCTACCGCGAAAAGCAGCGCGGGCGCCATCGGCATCGGGCAGATCACCGACAATGGACTGTCGGGCGGCTCCAAATGGATCAACAATCAAGCGTGGACCGATGATCAGAAGAAACAGATGGTCTTTTTTGATCCCGCCAATAAGCTGAAGGCTGTAACCCTCGCTAATCTGAAGCCATTGCGCGAAGACACTTCTAAGGCACAGCAGCTAATGGCCTCTGCGGTTGCGGCAACCATAAATCAATTGAGCCTGAACGGCGTGTTCAGTCATGGAAAACTGACTAACCTTGAAAAGAAAATGCTGGTCATCGGAGCCTATAACGCCGGCGCCGGCGGACTATCCGGACATGTGGACAGTAAAAATTATAAATGGCAGGACATCAGCACCGGCTTCACGGCAGAAACCCGGAAATACGTTGGCGGAGTTTTAGCACGACTGCCAATATCCGAGCTGCAAGGGGCAAAATTCCTCGACCTGAGTTATGCTTTTTCCGAGATCACCAACAAAAACAAAAACCAGGGCACAATCGGAGCCAGTCTTGTTACATTACCTGTAGAGTACACGAAACTGACGTCACTCGAAAAGCTCGACCTGACCGGCAATAAGTTCACTTCGTTGCCCGCTCAAATGAAGAACCTGGTGAATCTGAAAGAGCTTATTCTTAAAGACAACCTGGTAGACGACAAAACCATCACCGATCTTCAAAAAGCTATTCCGGGGTTAAAAGTTACCAAATGACACCAACGACCAGTTACCGAATGAGACAACAGCTCCTCAGGGGCATCCTGTTCGCGTTTTGCGTGGGCAATACGTGCTGCAGCAATAGCAATGAAAAAACCGGGGATACTACAGCTTCCGATACGGCTTATTCGCTGGCCGATGCGCTCAATGCGCCGGGAAAAATTCTCGTGCTGGATCTCTCCGGAAAGAATATTAACGAGTTGCCGGCAGAAACAGAACAGTTGACCAACCTCGGAGAATTGAACATCAGCAGTAACCGGCTTACACACTTTCCTGCTCTATTATACAACCTGCATCATCTCCAACGTTTGAATATCGAAGGAAATTTCATTCCGAAAAACGAGATCGATTCCTTTGCCCGATCGCATCCTTCGGTGGCGATGCTGTTCAGCGATTATCCGCCAACCTGTACTTCTGTGGCAGACTGCCTGGCGGATTCCGCTTCACCGGATCTTAAAGTAATTCTGAATAAACAGGATTATTCTGCTGCAACGCTGGAAAAACTTTCGACGTTAAAATGCAGGATCAGCCTGGATCTTTCTCTTGTGGATACCGCAACCGTTTATCCGGAACTGGGCCATATTTCCACCTTGTATGAGCTGAGCCTGTTCAACAACGGCATATCCGATCTTCCTCACGAGCTCGGCAGCCTGAAGTCGCTGGAAAAACTGGATGCCGGGAAAAACAAGCTGCGCCGGATCGACGACTGCATTTTTGAAATGGCATCACTGTCGCATCTGGATTTGCACGACAATTCGATCCGTGAAGTCGGGGCCGGCATCGGCAGATTGGAGCATCTCGAATACCTCGATCTTTCAGGGAATGCATTAACCGCTCTTCCCAAAGAAATAGCGTCCTGTAAGAAACTGAAAGCTCTTCACCTGGAGAACAACGCGATTCCCGAACAGGAAAAAACGAATATCCGCGCGTTGCTGCCCGATACGGAAGTTTTCTTCTAACAGCTCATGCAAGAATAAGTAACGAAACAAATTGAAATATTTAAAAATACCCTCATTGAAATTGCTTTATTACTTTTTCATTTCCGGCGGATCATATTGAAATCCTTCCGACAATGAGGTTATCTTCAAGATCTTTTAGTGAACCGCTTTGGAATATCCAAACCTGAATAAACCTAATTCACCTCCACCACTCCGTTTTGCCGCAGTCTTACTATCGATCCTTTATCAGGAGGAAGCCCCTGGCCTAAAACGCTTACAAGAAAATTAAAACAATCATCGATCTTATCTGCGGAAGAGTAATCCGAACTGAGCGCATATACTGTATTGTTGCATATCACATAATAAATCGGGTAACAGGACAACGAAGGCCCATTGGGATCCGGTGGCGTAGCGTCATGCGATAGTCGCCGCAAGTTGTCATAATAATGTTGCATTGCAGTTGCAGCGGTGTGAGGACTCGTGTACGCAAATACATCCAGCGTCAGGCGAAAATAAGCGTGTGCCGGGTTTTCCTTCAGCGAATCGATCCAGAACGAAGACGTACTGGTCATGGAATCTTCCGCCCGGATCGCTCCTAACCGGGGAGAAGAAC
>CAMLEF010000337.1 GCA_946478675.1 uncultured Flavobacteriales bacterium
TTTACCCTTTTCTATGATCCAGGATAAGCATCACCAGCGACAGGTTTACTTGTTGGTCCTCGTGGCCAGCCTCGGTTATTTCGTGGATATCTACGACCTCATTCTTTTCCTGATTGTGAAGAAGCCGAGCCTGCTGGATGTGGGCGTGGCGCCGGACCACGTGGAATCGACCGGACGTTACCTGCTGAATGTGCAGATGGTGGGCATGCTGATCGGCGGCATTATCTGGGGCATTCTCGGTGATAAGCGCGGGCGTTTGTCGACGCTGTTCTTTACGATCCTGCTGTATTCGATCGCGAACCTTGCGAACGGTTTTGTGACGAACATAGATCAATACGCGGCGCTGCGTTTCATTGCGGGATTGGGTTTGGCAGGCGAGCTCGGCATCGGCATTACGCTGGTGTCGGAAGTGATGAACAAGGAAGCGCGCGGCTACGGCACAGCGATCGTGGCGGGCGTGGGCATTGCGGGCGCGGCGCTGGCGTATTACGTCACCGTATGGACTTCCGACTGGCGCTGGACGTATTGGGTGGGAGGCATCCTCGGGTTGCTGCTGCTCGTGATGCGGATCTCGGTGAATGAGTCGGCGATGTTTGCGCATGCGAAATCGGAAGGTGTGGCGCGCGGGAATTTCCTGAGCATTTTCACCAATGGCAAACGCGTGATGAAATACATCTGGTGCATCCTGATCGGCGTGCCGGTGTGGTTCGTGATCGGCATCGTGGTGGCGGGTGCGGAGAAATTCGCTTCGGAAGTTTTTCACGTGCAGGGCAAGATCGACGGCGGACGCTGCGTGATGTGGCATTATGTCGGTGCATCGATCGGCTCGTTCCTTTCGGGTTTCCTGAGCCAGTACCTGCGTTCGCGCAAAAAGGCGCTCTACATTTTCCTTGGCGCGCTGATCGTTACCGACACGGGCTTCTTCTTCTGCCAGGGCGTAACGGTCGGCGTGTTCTACTTCATGATTTTTGCGCTCGGCGTGGCGCAGGGCTACTGGTCGGTGTTCGTGACGATCGCGTCGGAGCAATTCGGAACGAACCTGCGCGCAACGGTGGCAACGACGGTTCCGAATATCGTGCGCGGCATGGTGGTGCCGATGTCGCTGCTGTATGCATCGCTCGGAACCGCAGCGCAGGGCGAATGGAAAGGTGCGGCGATCACGGGCGGATTAGTGGTAGCGCTGGCGTTTGTGGCGACGTACAAGATGGATGAGACGTACGGGAAGGATTTGAATTATATCGAGCCGGTGGAATAGAATGTGCTGATGTGCTGATATGCCGATGGCTGATGCGCACGAAATGGCTGCCGCACATTGAAGATTGAATATTGAAAAATTCTTTCCTGGGAATGGTTAGCCGCGAGCGAGCACCATTCGCTGCGGATGGAAGGAATTTTTGAATCCTGAATTTTCAATCTTTCAATTGATGCGCGCAATGCTGTCGCACATTGAAAATTGAATATTGAAAAATTCTTTTCCCGGGAAATGTTTAGCCGCGTTGTGGGCACCGATCGCTGCGAATGGAAAGAATTTTTGAATCCTGAATTTTTGAATTTTCAATGCGCAGCAGGCGGTGCGTCGGCTTGTGGGAAGGGCCAGCGCTGCACTTCCGGTAACAGGTGCGCAATACCCCAGCCGCAGAAATGAATGTTTTCTTTCGTGATTTCTTCTGCGGGATTTTTTCCTTCGCGGAGCGCGTAGACGGCGATGTGATGCGCCATAGCGTCGGCGAGGGTTTCGTCGGGATTCTTGGTGCGGATCAGTAATACGTCAGGTATGAATCCTGGCAAAGTTCCGGGACGTTGCAGGCGCACGAGATCCCACTCGTTTTCGTTGAAGATCGTGAGGTTTTGCTCCAGCACGCCTTCGTTCGGCAGGAAATAATGCGCGGCTTCGTTTTCGGTGAATTTCCAGAGACCCGTTTTTCTGCCGACGATAACAGAAGGATCGCGCGCGATGGTGCGGCCACCTCCGGCGATGCTGATGCTTTGCCATTCGCCTTTCCGGAAATTGAGCTGCGATAATTTTCCCGCGATAAAAAGCAGCAGGTAGGTGCCTCCGTACATCGACGTGATGAGGCTTTTGTTGGCGGCGTTATTTCCGTAAAGCACGCCCTGCAGCACATATTCCAGCAGCAGCACGCCCGAGAGCATGAAGAGCAGTGACGCGCGCAGCTTGTCCATATCCGGGCGTCGCTGGTCGTTGAAGAACGAAGAATTGTTCAGCGCGTTATTCATGAGCGTGTTCCAGATGTTGACGCTGATGAGCACGTACCAGAAGGTGATGCCGGAGAAACGATTGACGGATTTGCTCAGCAGCCAGAAATCGTAGAAGCCGTGCGAGAGCGCCGCCAGCAGCAGGAAAAGCGGGAAATACGGCCACGGACTTTTCTTCCAGCGGAAACGCGCGAGGACAAACCCGTAAGCGACGATCGTGCTGTTGAACATGTGATGAACGACGGACGTGAGCGCGCGGCCGTGGATGATGTGCACCGCACCTTCGCGGAAATAAGCGATGTTCTCGATGAACGCGAAGCCCAGCGCAGAGAGGCAGGCGACTTTGATGTAATCGAACGGCTCGTTGAAATCTTTGGTGAAACGAAGCAGCAGGAGCAGCGGCAGGATCTTCATCGTTTCTTCGACGAGGCCGATGCCGAACACACAATAGAGAAAATCATTGCCGGCATGATCGTTCACTTCGAATCCTGCGCGGTGGATGAGCTCGGTCACCGGGTAAACGAGGAACGTGAACAGCATGCCGAGCAGCAGCGCAATGAATGCCGTGCGGTAACGCGCTCCTTCGAAAACGTCGAGGCGGTGCAGGTACACGATCCACGCCAGCAGGATGAGGAACCCGGCGAGAAAGCCCCACCACGTGACTTTGTGACCGTAGGCGCCGAGCAGCACCAGCATGTACTGGCCGTAACGCCCGGTGTCGAAATAATACTGCGCGACGTCGTTCTTTGAAAGGTATGCTTTCCCGTCCGGCGTATGCAGCAGCTCTTCGAAGCGCGCGTATTTTTTCTGCTTCAGGAAAAGATTGCCGAGGTTCATCGTCGCCGATTCCACGTTGCCGTGATGCTGGATCTCGGTCACGAAATAATATTCGGCATCGTTGAGCCGGCCGGTTTCTTTCAGCGCATAGCCGGTGCTGTTGTTGAGGTATTTCAGGTTCCGGTTTTTGACTCTGTTGAAACAGCCGAGCGCGAGCGTATACTGCTGCAGGCTCGAGCGGGCGAGACCTTCTCCGTACCAGCCGATGTCCCGCTTCGCGCTGTCGTCGCTGTTGATGAGCGAAGCATAAAAATTAAAAACCTTGTCGTCGTAATAATTGTAGTTGTCGGTGTACCGCGGTTGGTTGCTGCGTGTTGCGGAATAATGCACCACGAGCCATTGATGCTGCGCCTTGACACTGTACGGATGTTGCCTCGCGTATTGCGCGTACAAAGGTTCCGCCCGTTCCGGCTGGCCGGCTTTCACATAAAAAGCGGCTTCACTCATCGGGTTGCTGAAAACGGGAGCGTGAAAAAAGGTATTGACCAATACGGCTGCCAGCACGAATACCACAATACAAACCAGCAACGGCTTTTCGATCGCTTTACGGAACAAGGGGTTCATCGAAACAAATATAGCGACGGCCTGCGAGCGCGTCCCGGTGTTTTAAGAAGTGCGCAGAATTGCCGAACTTTATAATATGAAAACACTCGTCATAGGCGCTTCCGAAAACCCGCAACGCTACAGCAACATGGCCATCAAAAGCCTGCTGCGGCACGGCAAGGAAGTAGCGGCTGTCGGATTGAAAGAAGGGGAAGTCGACGGCGTAAAAATTCTCACCGGCCAGCCCGCCATCGAAAACGTCGACACCGTTACAATGTACGTCGGCCCGCGCAACCAGCCGCCGTTCTACGATTACATCCTCTCGCTGAAACCGAAACGCATCATCTTCAATCCCGGCGCGGAGAACGAAGAGCTGGAAAAGCTCGCGCAGAAAAACGGCATCGAAGTGGTGGAAGCGTGTACGCTCGTGATGCTGAGCGTGGGCAACTACTGAAATTTGCCAATGTGCGGATATGCTAATGTGCCAATGCGCACAAACCCATCGCACTGCTGAATTCCCTGTGCCTGCTAAACATTAGCACATTAGCATATTAGCACATTAGCATATTAGCAAATTGGCACATTACTCTCCCGCATTCTCCTTTTTCACCACCTCAACGCCCAACGGGAAATCGCCGGCGCTGGCAATGGAGACGGTGACTTCATCGCCGGTATGGACGGACGCGGCTTGTTCGGCGGTTACTCTCACTTTGTGATTTCCGACGAGGATCGTACGGCCTTCTTTGCGGTTGACGGTTCCGCGGTAGACTTTCTTCTGCCAGGCGTTGTTTGCTTTGCGGAAACGGAGCACCGTGTTGACGAACAGGCGGGCAGGGAGGATCGTGAGCAGCACCAGCATCACGTTGATGAACGCGCGGAGGTTTTCCTGCTTGTCGAGGCCGAGCTCCATGTAATGGTTGTTCACATAAAACATCAGGAAGCCGAATATGAAAAAGGGAAGGAGAAAAACGATCGCCCCCCGCACAATGCCTTTGCGCGCATGTTCGACGAGCACGTTCTTTTCTTCTTCCGAAAGATTTTCCAGTGATACCGGCGGATGTTGCATACGAGTGAATTTTAGGTAAAAATACAAGATTGAAAATTGCAGATTGAATATTCTTTTGCGGACTAATCGCATGTGCTTCCCGGGAAAGAATTTTTCAATATTCAATTTTTAATGTGCAGCAGGCATTTCGCGCGAATTGGCATATCGGCACACCAGCATATCAGCACATTCCAAATTGCCGTATTTTTGAACTGTATGAAGCGCATCACCATCGCTATCGACG
>CAMLEF010000338.1 GCA_946478675.1 uncultured Flavobacteriales bacterium
GGTCGTCGTAACCGCGGAGGGCGATGATCTCGCGTCCGTCGAGCGCGAAACCGGTACGACCGCTGCCACCGAGATAGAAGCGTTCAAACGGTGAAAGTCCGACCGACTTGTTGTACATCCCGAGATAGCCGAAGCCGATACGCGTATTCAATACCAAATCTCCTGCCAAACGCGTGAACCACGAAGAAGTGAACTTCCACTTGTAGTACTCGACGAACTTGTAACGTTCCTGCGTGGACAGCTCGCTGTAATCTTTTCCGTTGAACATGGAATACGGCGGAGTCACCTGCAGGATCAGCTTGATGTCGGAACCACTGCGGGGATAGATGGCCTGGTCGGTCGAGTTGCGGTTCAGCGTGAAGCGAAGGCTGATGTTATTCGCGTAGCCGTTCGAGAACGCAAACACCGAATAGAAATTGTGCAGCTGGTAATACTGGTAATTCGCTTCCATGTACAGCGTGAAGAAATCGTCCGGCTTCTTCAGGCGCATGCCGTAACCGATCGAAACGCCGGAGATGCGAACATCCTGGCGGGCGGCGTCGGTACGTTTCAAGCCGTTCGACTGCACCGAGTGATACAGCGTCACGGAGAATGAATTCGGTTTTTTCTGGCCCAGCCACGGCTCGGTGAACGATGCGTTGTACGATTGGAAATACAAACCGTTCGACTGCGCGCGGACACTCAGCTTCTGTCCGTCACCGGAAGGAATCGGGTGCCAGTCGCCGCGGAACATGTTGCGGGCGGAGAAGTTGTTCAGCGAAACGCCGAGCGTTCCTACGATACGTCCTGCGCCCCATCCGCCGGAAAGTTCCACCTGGTCGGAAGGACGTTCAACGACGACGTATTCGATGTCGACGGTTCCCGTGTACGGATCGGGCTTCGGGTTCACCTGGATCTTTTCCGGATCGAAGTAGCCGAGCGAAGCCAGTTAGCGCTGGGAACGGATCACGTCCGAACGGCGGAACAGCTGCCCGGGACGCGTACGGATCTCGCGCATCACCACGCGGTCGTTCGTCTTCGTGTTTCCGACGATGGTGACGTTGCGGATGGTCGCCAGTTTGCCGTCGTAAACGCGCATCTCGAATTCGATGGAATCGCCGTGCACGTTCGTCTCGACAGGATTCACCTGGAAGAAAAGATAGCCGTCGTCCATGTACAGCGAGCTGACGTCGTTGCCCTGCTGGCTCATGTACAAACGCGACTCGAGCATTTCCTGGTTGTAAATATCGCCGGGTTTGATACCGAGACGGGCATTCAGCTTTTCCGAAGAATATTTCGAGTTGCCCACCCAGGTGATCGTGCCGAATTTGTAAACGTGTCCTTCGGAAACATTCATCTCGATGACTACGCGGTCTTTCGAAATGAACTTCACCGTATCCCAGGTGATGGACGCGTCGCGGTAACCTTTCTTGTGATACTTCGCGAGCACGTTGCCTTTGTCTTCTTCGTAATTCTCTTCGAGATATTTCGACGATTTGAAGAACGACCAGAGACGAAGCTGTTTCGTGTTCTTCATCGTGCGGCGAAGCGCTCCATCGGAGATCTGCTCGTTGCCGTTGATGACGATCTCGGCGATCTTGACTTTTTTGCCTTTGTCGACGACGATATCGAGCAGCACCGTTTTGCGCGTCGTATCGTAAGTGACACCCAACGTCGTTTTGCAATTCAGGTAACCGTCTGCCTGGAAATGCTCGTTGACGGTTTGTATAATTTGCTGCTCGCGATAATTGGTAAGTACTGTGCCTTTGACGTGAAGCTTATTCATCAGGTCTTCACGCTCGCTTTTCTTCACACCTCTCCATCCGACGAAAGTAATCACCGGCTTTTCCGTCACGACGATCTGCAGCCAGATGTAGCTGCCTTCAACGTGGTTGATCTCGAGACGGATGTCGTCGAACAAACCTTCTTTCCAGATGTTGTCGATCGCGTCCGATGTTTTTTCGCCGGGCACCATGATCTTCTCGCCGACCGGGAGACCGGAGATCAGTCGCACAACAGCCGAATCGACGATATGGCAACCTTTGACGTATACCGCGACGAGCGTGTATTCCTGCGCCGCTCCGTAGTTGACGAGGCTGGTATCACCGCTGATGGTAGAGCCGGTTTGCGCGGAGAGCATTCCGAGCGTAAAGAAGAACAGCAGTGAAGCAATAATTTTTTTCATATAAGCGGGCCCGCCGTTCAGCGGGAATTCTTGTTAAGCGAATCGCCGATGGCGTTCAAGGTTTCATCGATCACCTGTGCGCTGGTTTTGCCGAAGCGGCGTTCGCGTTTCTGGTAATCGACGAGGGCTTTATAAAATTCTTCCCGGTTGAAATCGGGCCAGAGTGTTTCGGTGAAATAAAATTCGGCATACGCCAGCTGCCACAGGAGATAGTTGCTGATGCGCTGTTCGCCGCTCGTACGGATGAGCAGCTCGGGATCGGGATAAGCGGCCGTCGTCAGGTGCGCGGCAAACGCATCCGCGTCGATATCTTCCGGCTTGATCTTTCCGGCCACGGCTTCTGCGGCCAGTTGTTTTGCCGCCCGCACAATTTCCCAGCGCGCGCTGTAGCTGAGCGCGAGGGTGAGCGTCATGCGCTTGTTGTTGGCGGTCGAATTGATGGCTTCCTGCAATTGACGGCGGCAGTTTTCGGGAAGACTGTCGGTATCGCCAATGGTTGCCAGCCGGATGTCGTTTTCGTGCAAAGTTTTCGTCTCGGCGTGAATGGTATGCACGAGCAATTCCATCAGCGCATCGACTTCTTCTTTCGGGCGGTTCCAGTTTTCGGTGGAGAACGCATACAGCGTCACGTACTTCACGCCGATCTCGGCAGCGGCTTCGGCCGTTTCCCGCACAGCGCTCACGCCGCTCTGGTGACCGAACACGCGCATCTTGCCCTGCTGTTGCGCCCAGCGGCCGTTGCCATCCATGATCACAGCAACGTGCTGCGGCAGGCGCGATTTGTCAATTTGTTCTTTCCAGCTCATTTCCCTGCGGAGAATTCCATCTTAAAGGCCATAGGCCGAGCAATGTTTCGGACGCGCCTGCAGCTGGAAGGTCAGCGTGAGGCCGGCGTACGAGTACCAGTCTTTGTTGCGGGGATTGCCACGCTGGCGCCCCGTGTTTTCGCGGGTCGTGGTGCTGCGGTCGGCAAGCGCGACGGCAAGCGGGCCGCCGTTGGCTTGCAACGTGGCAGGATCGGCATACGTGGTGCTCACGTCATCGAGGTAATCGGTGAACGTTTTGCGCAGGCCCCATTCGATCACGAGCCCGATGCGTTTCGCCATGTTCGCTTTGATGCCGGCGCCAAACGGAACCGAAACCTGCGTGCGCATGTATGCTTTCGACTGGCCTTCCGTTTTGAGCGGCTGAAGCGCCACCCACTGGTTGCCGATCGAAGCGCGGGGGTTAAAGTTGAAGCCTGCAACGCCGAGGAACATGAACGGCGTAAACTGGTAACGATCGTCGCCGATCTTGTATTCGATGAAGTTGAATTCCGCGCGGGCGGCCAGTTCATACAGCGAAGAGCGGAAGCTGAGGTTGCGCTGCTGTTGTTCGTAGGAGCTGGATCGCGCATCGATGCCCTGGATGCTGCCGAAGAGCAGGCTGCCGGCCACCGAAAGGCGCATGTTGAAGTTGTGGCGGTACACCACGCCCATCGCAGGACGCGTCAGGCTGTTGAGATGCCCGGAAGGATTAAGGTCGCCCACGTAGTAGGAACCGCCGATGAACACACCGACCTCATCGGAACGCTGCGCCCGGAGAGCCGAAAAACCGGTCACCATCGCAGTCAATAAAACCAAAAGCTTTTTCATCGGATGTTTTGTCCAACCGCCCATAGTAAAACGGGGGCATCGGCAGTTTTGGTACTGGAGTTTTTGATAAAGTGCAAATATAGCCGTTTTGCCCGTCCGGCAGGGCCTTTTAACAATCGTTTTTAAACTGAAAATCAACACCTTCGATACTATTCAAAGTTCCACGTTCAAAGTTCAAAGTTCTTGCAGGATTAACCTTGAACCGGAAACGTTGAACCCGAAACATTAAACGCGCGTTCGCGCATCCAGTCCCCAGATCAGCTTTTCGCGGATGGTGCGGAAAAAGTGCTGGTCGCTGAAACGAATGAGCGTGACTTTGAAATCTTCCTTGCGGATGGTCAGCTCTTCGTCTTCGGTAAAGACTTCGCTGCGGGCGTCGAGCGTGGCGCGGTAATGCGGGCTGCGGCCTTCCACGCGAAGCGTGATCACGCTGTCTTCGGGAATGATGAGCGGGCGAACGTTGAGGTTGTGCGGGGAAAGCGGGGTAATGACAAAGCTTTTCGCATCGGGCACCATCAGCGGTCCGCCGCAGCTCAGCGAATAGGCCGTCGAGCCGGTGGGCGTGGCGATAATGAGCCCGTCGGCCCAGTAGGAATTCAGGAATTCGCCGTTGACGTAGGTATGCACCGTCAGCATCGCCTGCGAATCTTTGTTCTGAATGGTGACTTCGTTGAGCGCGTAGTTGACGTCGCCGAAAATATTCCGCTTCGTCAGCAGCTTCAGCAATGAACGTTTGTCGAGGCTGAATTTTTTCGCCTTCAGACGCTCCACGCCGTATTCGACCGCTTCTTCCACCGTCAATCCCGCGAGAAAACCCAACCGGCCGGTATTGATGCCGAGAATGGGAATGCCCGAATTCCGCACGTACGCGATCGTCTCGAGAATGGTTCCGTCGCCGCCGAGGCTCAGCAGAAATTCGATGCGCCCGTCGAGGTTGTAGCGAAAGACCTCGTGACCCTGCCTGCCGAGCGCCTTGACGATGCCGTTGTAGACATCGGCGGTCGAGTCGCTCGCGCCGGGATGGATGGTGAGGATTTTCACGAAGGCGCTACTCCTGCGGCTT
>CAMLEF010000339.1 GCA_946478675.1 uncultured Flavobacteriales bacterium
CATTCGGAAATCCGGTCATTCGGAAACCACTATAAACCCAATGCCCGAATGAACGAATGCCCGAATGGCCCGTCCTTTTGGAATAGTATTTGCGGCTACCTTTGCCTCTGATGCGAACTCCCGCTTTCCTGCAGAAATTTTTCAATAACCGTTTCAGCAAACTCGTGCTGGGCGTGGCGGCGTTCACCATCGCTTACCTGCTGACGCTTTCCGTTACGGACACGAACGCTTCGCGCGGACTGCCGGCTTTCGAACGCAAGCTGCACCAGAAAGAACAGGCGCTTTCCGTCGAAGTCGATTCGCTGATCCGCTTCTCGGGAAAAAAATCGTATGAGGATATTTTCCGCTTTCGTCCCGCGCGCTACAATTCGCTGTTCCGCGATAACGGTTTCGTGCTGCTCATCTACCAGGGCGACACGCTGAAATTCTGGTCCGACAATTCCGTCGCCGTCGAGAATTACATGAAGGAAGTCTGTCTCGACGACCGCATGGCGAAGCTGAAGAACGGCTGGTTCGAGGTGCAACGAAAAACGGACAACACCGGCCGCACGTACATCGGGCTGCTGCTGGTGAAAAACGAATATTCCTACGAGAACCAGTACCTCGTCAACGTTTTTCAGAAAGACTTCAAGCTTCCGCCGGAAACGGGATTGGTGATCGGCATGCCTTCGTCGGCGAACAGCGTGCATGCGCAGGACGGCAGCTATCTTTTTTCGCTCGTCTTCAAATCGGACGGCCCTGCGGAATCGCCGGTGTGGCGGACGGCTCTCAACCTGCTGTTGAATTTAGCGGGCGGCGTGCTGCTGCTGCTGTTCCTGCGGGATGAAAGCGAATCGCTCGCGGGCGCACTCGGGAAACACGGCGCGTTGCTGCTCTTCATCGGATCGGTGGTAGTGCTGCGTTATCTGATGATCCGCATCCGCTTCCCGGAAACGTTTTACGCGCTCGACCTTTTCCAGTATAAATATTACGGCGACGCGGATTCGTTCTGGCTCTCCAACCTCGGCGATTTTCTCATCAACGCGCTGCTGCTGCTCTACCTCGCGTTCCACGTTACACGCCATCTCCGCCAAATCGAATTTCCGCCGACGCTGCCTTCGTGGAAGCAGATCGTTTCCGGGTTGCTGCTGCTCTGCACCTGCGCCGCTTTCACCTGGGCGATCAACGGCATGATCTCGGGGCTCGTGCAGAACTCCGTCATCTCGTTCAACGTCAACAATATTTTCAATCTCAATTTCTACAGCTACGTCGGGCTCTTGCTGATCGCGCTGCTGCTCGCCACGTTCTTCCTCGTCGCCGACCGCAGCGTGCACATGCTGCAGCAGCTCGTTCCTTCCCGCGCGAAACGCTGGTACCTTTTCGTCGGCGCAGGATTACTGCATGCGGGCGTGCTGCATTTGTTCGGTTACGTCGATCTCATTGCCGACCTCTGGCCGTTCGGCGTGCTCTTCCTGCTGATGATCTGGCGGAACAGTCCTGCGGAAACGACGTATTCCTTCTCGCTGATCGTCTGCCTCATGTTCGTGCTTTCGTTTTACGCGACGCACATGCTGCTCAAGCAGGCGATGCACAAAGAGCACGACAGCCGCGTGGTGTACGCCGAAAAGCTCGCGGCCGAACAGGACCCGATCGCGGAACAGCTGTACACGGAATTCGAGAACAAGCTGCTGCACGATACGGTGCTGATCAATTACACGCAGCCGCCGGCGCAGAATTTCGACGCTTTTGAAAAACGCATCCAGCAGCAATATTTCAGCGGCTACTGGGACAAGTACGACATCAAGATCACGTTCTTCGATACGATGTGTACGCCGCTGCTGCGTTCGAGCTCGCCGTATTCGGAAAGCATCACGAAGTACGAAGAGCTGATCTCGCAGCAGGGACAGCCGACGTTCAGCGATCATTTCTTCTACCTCAACAACAACTCCGGCCGCATCAGCTATCTCGCGGAAGCCGTGCTGCAGCGCCCCGGCCATGAAAAAAATCTCGGGCAGGGAACGGTGTTCATCGAGCTCGAATCGAAGCTCATGTCGGAAGAGATCGGTTTCCCGGAGCTGCTGCTCGACCGCGAGCTGAGCGTGAACCAGACGCTGATCAATTATTCGTACGCGAAATACAAGAACGGGCAGCTCGTCAATCACCGCGGGAAATTCCAGTACAGCCTCACGCCGGAATCGTTCCTGCAGCACAACGGCACCGACAAATTCATCGCGACGGAAGGCTGGGAACACCTCGTGCATCATCCCGACCAAACGACGGTGGTGGTGCTGAGCAAACCCGACGAAGGCTGGCTGAGCAAAACGACGAGCTTCTCGTACATCTTCGCGTTGTTCAGCCTCGTGCTCATCATTTCGCTTTCGGTACGGCAGCTGGTGACGGTGGGCCCGACGTTCTCCAACCTCAGCTTCAAATACCGCATCCAGCTCGTGCTCGTGATGATCGTGCTCATCTCGCTCGCGCTGTTCGGCGGCGGAACGATCTATTACATCCGCCAGCAATACCAGGCGAAGAACGCGGAGATCATCAGCGAAAAAGCACATTCCGTATTGCTCGAGATCGAAGGCAAGCTCGAAGACAGCCGCCTGAATGATTCGTATCGCGATTACGCAACGTACCTGCTGAAGAAATTCTCGAATACGTTCTTCACCGATATCAACCTATACGACGTCGACGGCAACCTGTATGCTTCGTCGCGGCCGAAAGTGTTTGACGTCGGGCTGGTGTCGCGCAAGATGAATCCCGAAGCATTCCAGCAGATCAGCGTCGAGAAGAAATCGGAATTCATCCACGACGAGAACATCGGCAATCTCGCGTATCTCTCGGCGTATCTTCCTGTGAAGAACAAAGAAGGCAAGCTTCAGGCGTATCTCAACCTGCCGTATTTTGCCAAGCAGAGCGATCTCGAAAAAGAGATCTCCACGTTCCTCGTCGCATTGATCAACGTGTACGTGCTGCTGTTTGCGCTCTCCGTTCTTGCAGCAATTTTCATCTCGAATTACCTCACGCATCCGCTGCGACTCATCCAGGAAAAAATGCGGCAGGTCAAGCTCGGCCGTCAATCGGATACGATCGAATGGAAGAACAAAGACGAGATCGGAAGTCTTGTAAGCGAATACAACCGCATGATCGTCGAGCTGGCGAAGAGTGCCGAGCTGCTGGCGCAATCCGAAAGGGAAAGTGCGTGGCGCGAGATGGCGAAGCAGGTGGCGCACGAGATCAAGAACCCGCTCACGCCGCTGCGGTTGAGCATCCAGCTGCTCGAACGCGCGTACCGCGACAAAGCGCCCGACATCGATCAGAAGGTGGAACGTTTGTCGAAAACGATGATCGAGCAGATTGATACGCTGTCTTCCATTGCGAGCGCGTTCTCCGATTTCGCGAAGATGCCGAAGCCGAACAACGAAGGCATGGACCTGAAAGCGCTTGTGCAGAATGCGATCCAGCTTTTCCACGAAACGAGCGAAACGACCGATTTCCGCTTCGACGACAACGGCATTGACAAAGCGTGGATCTGCGCCGACAAGGAGCAGTTGCTGCGCGTGTTCAACAACCTTTTCCGCAACGGCATCCAGGCAATCCCGGAAGACCGGCAGGGCCGCATCGAAGTGAGCCTCTCGAAGCAGGGAAAAAATTTCATCATCGCGGTGAAGGACAACGGCACCGGCATTTCAGAAGAAGTCATCGACAAAATTTTCGTTCCGAACTTCACGACGAAAACCGCCGGCATGGGATTAGGTCTTGCGATGGTGAAGAACATCGTCGAATCCGCGAGCGGCATGATCTGGTTCGAGACGACGAAAGGCAAAGGCACGACATTCTTCGTGAGCTTCCCGGAATACCACGAAGAATGAGAAACACGCTGTTGCCAATGTAATCCAGGTGGTGGTGGAACCCTTGTGTGTGCAGGATGAAATCGTAACGCGAATGAACCACGGAGACACGGAGGCACGGAGAAATAAAAAAACCTCCGTGTCCCCGTGTCTCCGTGGTTTAATTTTCCTGGTGAATGCGCCCTCCGATTGCAGCGGCACCCCGGATGCGGAAAGCGCCCGCCTGAATGACACAGTCGGGCAGGGACTACACTTCCACTGAAATGGTGTACGCTTCCGCTTCGAAAAATAAATTCAAATCTATGCCGCCGCACATTCCTTTCTCTACCTTAGTCCAAATTCCGCTCGCATGATCACCGTTGAAAACCTTCGCAAAACGTACGACAAGCACGTGGCGCTGAACGGCATTTCTTTCTCCATCCGTGAAGGAGAATTTTACGGTCTGCTCGGTCCTAACGGCGCCGGGAAAACGACCACCATCAGCATCATCAGCACCATCCTCGATCCGGATTCCGGAACGGTGATGATCGACGGCGCGCCGCTGAACAAGAACCGCACGTCGAGCAAACGCCTCATCGGTGTCGTGCCGCAGGAGATCGCGCTGTATGAAAAGCTCACGGCCGTCGAGAACCTGCATTTCTGGGGATCGCTGTACGGTATTGATAAAAAAACGCTCGACATGCGCATCGAAGAAACGCTGCACCTGCTCGGGCTGCACGACCGCCGCAACGACAAGATCAGCACGTACTCCGGCGGCATGAAACGGCGCATCAACATTGCTTCGGCATTGCTGCACCGCCCGAAAATTTTGTTCATGGACGAGCCGACGGTCGGCATCGATCCGCAGAGCCGCAACCTGATTTTCGAAGTCATCGAGAAGCTGCACCGCGACGGCATGACGATCGTGTACACGACGCATTACATGGAAGAAGCGGAACGGTTTTGCGACCGCATCGGCATCATCGACAAAGGCGAGATCGTGGCGCAGGGCACGCTGCAGGAATTGCGCGACACGAGCAAGATGAAA
>CAMLEF010000340.1 GCA_946478675.1 uncultured Flavobacteriales bacterium
TGCTCTTGCCCCTTATATTTCAGCGTTAAAAATTACAACGGAACAAACATATGAGATACATAGATTCACATAGTTTTCGTATGTGCTCTATGTTCCTATGTGGTTCAATTTTTTTTTCGGATGAACTGCAGCATTCTCATCGCTGCTCATTGGAGATTATCCTCCGGATGATAAAGGTCCAGGAAGGAAATCCGGTGCAGCTCACAATAATGCTGAATCACTTTCACCGCCGCTTCATAATCCGGGAAGAGGTGCCTCGCAAAGGAGATTTCCGAAGGCACATTGCGAAAGCAGATCAACGGATACGCATACACTCTTCCTTCATCGTTGCCATAAGCCGTAACGATGGTCACAGCAGAAATCTCGTTCCAGCCCGCTGCGATCTCTTTCTTAAATGAAGGTTTTCGGAAAATGCCTTCGGAATCGATCTTCAAAATGACTTCGCTTTTCGCTTTCAGGTGAAGGATCGATAAAAGAACGTAGAGCACGATAAAAATTCCAATGCCCCATTTTCCGATAGCTGGATTCTCGAAGTAGATATCGCCGGTTTTTAAATGGGTTGCCAGGAAAATGAGGAAACAAACAGCAACGACGATTTTAAGCCCGAAATAAACGGTAGAACTTTCCCTGACTATAATTGCAGGGGAATTAACGGGCGTGCTCATCGCTGCTCCAACACTTCTGCAATTGAATTGTAAGTATTCAACAACGCTTCCTGCACTTCGGCTTCCGTCATCCAGCGAACATCCGTAATACCTTCTTCGGTTTGCGGCGTGAGCGGGCGCTTATCGGTGCAGCGCATCTCGTACCACCAGGTTTTTTTCAGGATCGTTTTTCCTTTCAGTTCGTACGTATGAAACGTCGGTTCGAGCAAACGCATGATGCTTAACCCGGAGATGCCGCATTCTTCTTCCACTTCACGCACCGCGCCTTCTTCGGGCGATTCACCTGCTTCCAGTTTTCCTTTCGGCAAATCCCATTTCCCGTTGCGGAAGATGAGCAGCAGCTTTCCTTCTTCATTGCGCACGAGCCCGCCGGCAGCTTCGATCAGCTTGCAGCGCGATTGCAGCAGGCCCATGAGCTCGTCGGCGTTTTTGCCGAGATAAAAAACGTTGTCGAAGAAAACCGGTTCCGTTTGCGCGAGCTGAAAAAGCAGGTCGAACGTCGCGTCGGAATCGTGGTGCACGAACAGCGCATTGCCGCGGAACGCTTCGCGCACGTGGTTTCCCGCGAGGATGAGCGGGCGGTTGTTGATGAAAATCTTATACATTTGCGGCATGGTCACCAACGCTGAAATAGCCGCGAAAGTTGCGGAATTTCTCCTTCAGATCAAAGCCGTCAAGCTGCAACCGCAGCAACCCTTTACCTGGGCTTCCGGCTGGAAATCTCCGATCTATTGCGACAACCGTAAAGCGCTTTCTTACCCGAAAGTGCGCACCTATATCCGCCAGCAGTTCGTGCAGGTGATCAACGACAATTTCCCGAAGCCCGACGTCATTGCAGGCGTTGCTACCGGTGCGATCGCGCAGGGCGTGCTCGTGGCGGAAGAAATGGGATTGCCGTTCGTGTACGTGCGCCCCGAACCGAAGAAGCACGGACTCGGCAACCTCATCGAAGGCGATATCAAAGCCGGGCAATCCGTTGTCGTGATCGAAGATCTCATCTCGACCGGCGGCAGCAGCCTCAAAGCCGTGGAAGCCTTGCGGGAAGCGGGCTGCGACGTGAAAGGCATGGCGGCCATTTTCACGTACGGTTTCGATAACGCTTCACAGAATTTCCGCACCGCCGATGTGAACCTGATCACGCTGAGCGATTACCCTTCGCTCATCCGCCAGGCGCTCAAGGAAAATTACGTGACGGAAGCCGACCTCGAAACGCTTGATGCCTGGCGCAAAGACCCGGCGAGCTGGGGCAAGTAGATTTCTTCTCTTTAGTTTTTTATTGAAATAACTTTCCTGTATTTGCGGGAGAGCTGTAATTTATTTTTTTGCTTTTTATTTTCTGCGGCGCAGGTTTTCTGAATTCAATTTGTATTTTTCAGAAAATAAAATCCATAGTACACATTTGACTTGCGCCCGAACGTACATTTATTGTTGATAGGGCCGGCAACGTCATCAGTTATCTCATCCTGTTATTCAGAAAATTCATTCCTGCGCAGTATTGAGCTGCGTGTTTTTTTAACCAACCCAAACCCCTGCAATGTCACACACTTCTTATGCGCCTAAGCGTACCTTCCTCGTTAATTCCGCAACAACCGGAAACGGCACGAATTACCTGATGCGCGGCAACATTCCGCTGAAAAAAGACGGCGCCACCTTCGCGTACGATGAGATGAACACGCGTTTCAAAGAGCTCATTTCCGACGGCTCTTTCGATCTTGCGAATTACAATCTCATCGACATTTCCGTCATCACGAATTATCCGACGACCGAACCTGGCGAAGGCTTCTACCTGATGGCGGAATTTCTAGCGTACGGAATTTCCAACGCCGACTACAACAAGTGGTTTCCGCAATCGGTATGGCCGCCGTTCATGACTAAACAATGCCCGCAGTTCGCCGTTCCGCAGGGCTCCACCATCAACGGCAATAGCGGCTCCATCATCTGGTATCCCGTGCAGGGCTGTGATCCGGCCGGCACCTGCAGCACGATCGAACCGCAGCAGTACAACCCTGTCGGACTCGTCGATATGCTGAACACGCTGCTGAATACGGCGAACGCCAACGGCAAGCCCACGCTGATCTATTATCATTGCATCAACGGCCACGACCGCACCTCCGCGCTGACGGCCTGCTACATGATGCGCTGGATGGGTTCGACGTACACGTTCGATTATGTGACGACGACGCCCGCCCCCAAAGGCGCGATGCTGGAGAACAATCACGGTGTGCAGTGGAACCCGCCGTACATCAATCTCGTGAAATACTATTCGGAGAATTGCCTGCCGCAGGTTCGCTAGCGCAAAGGAGAGGTACGGATTACAGGAACGGCGTGCGTTTTAAAATGATTTGGGATTTTTTAGTGAAGGAAATCCGCCGATCACCCGTAATTTTGAAGATCGTATCTTGTGCATTGTGCAGACAAACGCACATCGTAACTTGTAATCCGTAACTTCTTTTTATGTCAAAAATCGCCTCTGACGTCGTTCAGATCAATCAACCGCAGGAGAAGATCTTCAACTTCCTCAATAACTTCAACAACTTCGAAAAGCTCATGCCGTCGCAGGTCACCAACTGGCAATCGACGGAGAACAGCTGCAGCTTCACCATCAACGGCATGGCCACGGTGGGCATGAAGATCAAATCCTGCAAGCTCTTCAGCGAGATCAACATCGTTTCCGACGGCGGAAAGCTGCCGTTCGAATTCACGCTCAACGTTTTCATCAACAGCACCGGCCCGGAATCCTGCACCGGCCAGCTCGTTTTCGAAGCCGATATTCCCATCTTCCTCCGCCCGATGATCGAAAAACCGCTCGGCAATTTCTTCAATATGCTGGCGAATAAGATGAAGGATATTCAGCCGTAATTACAAATTTTTTTGCCGCAGAGGCGCAGAGATTGCAGAGTTTTCGCTGCGTCCTCTGCGCCTCTGCGGCTTTTTTGTGACAATGGTTACGAACGCTGCAGCCCGGAGAACCGGCTAACCGGAATCCCTTAACTTTGTGCTCGTTTTCATAAGCCAATCAACACTTTATCATATGCCCAAAGGAATTTTCAACGTACCGACGCCGGTGAATGAGCCGGTCAAAGGTTACGCCCCGGGTTCTCCCGAACGTGCCGAGCTGAAGCAGATGCTCGCTCATCTCCGTTCACAGCAGTTCGACATCCCGATGTACATCGGCGGAAAAGAAGTGCGCAGCGGCAAGACCGTCCGTCTCGCGCCCCCGCACGATCACCAGCACACGCTCGGCCATTTCCACAAGAGCGAAAAAGAGCACGTCACCATGGCGATCGATGCTGCGCTGGCGGCCCGCGAAAAATGGATGAACCTGGGCTGGGAACACCGCGCCAGCATTTTCCTCAAAGCAGCCGACCTCATTGCCGGACCGTTCCGTGCAAAACTGAACGCCGCTACCATGCTCGGCCAGTCGAAAAACGCGTTCCAGGCCGAGATCGATTCCGCCTGCGAGATCATCGACTTCCTGCGCTTCAACGTGCAGTACATGACGGAAGTATATCGCCAGCAGCCGCAGTCGATGCCCGGCATGTGGAACCGCCTCGAATGGCGCCCGCTCGAAGGTTTCATCTACGCGCTCACGCCGTTCAACTTCACCGCGATCGCCGGCAACCTGCCGACCTCTTGCGCGATGATGGGCAACGTCGTCGTCTGGAAACCGAGCAACACGCAGGTGTATTCCGCCAACGTGCTCATGGAAGTGTTCATGCGCGCAGGCGTTCCCGACGGCGTCATCAACCTGATCTATCCTTCCGGCCCCGATGCGGCGGAGGTCGTCTTCAATCACCGCGACTTCGCCGGCATTCACTTCACGGGCTCCACGGAAGTGTTCCAGAACATCTGGCAGACGATCGGCAACAACATTCACAAGTACCGTTCGTACCCGCGCATCGTCGGCGAAACCGGCGGAAAAGATTTCGTGGTGGCGCACCGTTCTGCCGATGCGAAAGCCGTGATCACCGCACTCTCGCGTGGCGCATTCGAATACCAGGGCCAGAAATGCTCCGCTGCTTCCCGCGCTTACATTCCTTCCAACCTCTGGGAAGAAGTGAAGAAAGGTTTGCAGGAAGATCTTGCGTCATTCAAAATTGGCCCGGTCGAAGATTTCGGAAACTTCGTCAATGCCGTCATCGACGAGAAATCCTTTGACAAGCTGGCGAAGTATATCGACGCG
>CAMLEF010000341.1 GCA_946478675.1 uncultured Flavobacteriales bacterium
GCGCGCCGGCTCCTTCGCCGAGCACAAAACCATCCCGCGTGACATCGAACGGGCGCGAGGCATGCGTATAATCTTCATTGTTGGTGGACATGGCGCGTGAAGCGTTGAACCCGCCGATGGAACTTTCGGTAATCGAAGCTTCCGAGCCGCCGGCAATGATCATGTCCGCTTTTCCCCAACGGATATAGTTGAATGCGTCGATGATGGAAGTGTTGCTGGCGGAGCAGGCGGAGACGGTCGTGTAATTCACGCCGCGCAAACCGTATTTGATCGAGATGACGCCCGACGCGATATTGACGATCCGTTTGGGAATGAAGAACGGATTGAAGCGCGGCGTTCCGTTGCCGGCTTTGTATTCGGCGAACTGTTCTTCGAACGTAGAAACACCGCCATCGCCCGACGCCCAGATCACGCCGATGCGGTCTTTGTTCAGCTGCTCAAAATGGATCGCGGCGTTGCGGACGGCTTCATCGACGGCCACGAGCGCGTATTGCGTGAAGAGATCGTATTTGCGCAGCTCTGACTTTTCAATCACGGACAGCGGATCAAAATTCTTGATCTCACAGGCGAAATGCGTTTTGAATTTTGACGCATCGAAGCGTGTGATCGGGGCCGCACCGCTGACACCTGCCGCGAGTGAACGCCAATAATCGTCGAGGTTATTCCCGATCGGCGTCAGTGCGCCCATTCCTGTTATCACTACCCTTTTCATGATCTTCTGTTTTTTGTTTTCGATGAATGTTTCTTAGCGGTCAGCTCGCGCACCACTTCTTTTTTCACGAGCTTGAAATCGGCGTCTCCCGTAAGCCGCGACAGCTGGACGATCGCGAGCATGTTCGTAATGATCATTACCGCTTTTGTCCTTGGCGGAACAGAAAAAGTAAAAACTTGCTTCGCTTTTCCGTTCCTGAGAATTTCCGTCAGCCAGTCGAGGAATAGGACGGCGAAACGTTGCAGCTCGGCTTTTACTTTTCCATCCACCGTGTTCAGATCGGTGGCCAGCGAGCCCACGAGACAAACGGCGTCCTCCGAGCGGATCTTTTCGTAAACCGACAGGAACGCCTTCAGCTGTTGAAGCGGATCTTTCCCGCTCGTCTTTTTCTTCAGCTGCTCCAACGCGTGGATCTGCTCACGGACCACCGCCACACCGAGATCGCATTTGGTCGGGAAATGGTAATGGATGGAGGCGGTTTTGATCCCGATGCTTTCCGAAATGTCATAAAAGCTGAACGCGTTATATCCTTTCTGCCGGATCAGCCGGTCGGCGAGGTTGACGATGGATTCCCTGGTGGTCATGATACAAATATACTACCTATTAGTAGATAGGTAAAAACGGCCAAAGAAAAGGTGATTCCGATAGCTAGTGGAATCACCTTTCACAGGAATGAGCGGCTTCCGGAAATGCTGCGTTATTTCCGGTGAAGCACACTTTTCTTCCTGCTGTAGCCGAAGTAAATAATTAGTCCCAGCGCGAGCCATACGCCCAGTCGCAGCCAGTTCGCCCAGCCCAACCCGAAGATCATCGCAAGACAAACCAAAATGCCTGCGACCGGAACGTAAGGCACCAACGGCGTTCTGAATTCGCGCTTGAGATCCGGTTCTTTTTTCCGGAGCACAATGACGGCAACGCTGACGAGAATGAAAGCGAACAACGTACCGATGCTCGTCATATCGCCCACGACGCGGCCCGGAACGAAAGCCGCGAACAGGCCGACGATGACAAGGATCGCGAGATTGGCTTTGTAAGGCGTTTTGAATTTCGGATGCAGCGTGCCGAACACTTCAGGCAGCAAACCGTCCTTGCCCATGATGTAGAACACGCGCGACTGTCCCAGCAATAACGCGAGAATCACGGAAGAGAAACCCGCGAGGATCGCCACTGTTACGAATTGCGCCAGCCAATTGTAGCCGTGCATGTACTTGCTGATCGCAAATGAAACGGAAGCTTCTTTGCCGCCCGTGCGGAAATCTTCGACGGTGGCTACACCTGACAGCACGTGACCGAACAGCACGTACAGCACGGTGCAGAAGGCGAGCGTTCCTAAAATCCCGATGGGCATCGTGCGTTTGGGATGGAGCGTTTCCTGCGCAGCAGTGCTCACGGCGTCGAAACCGATGAAGGCGAAAAATACCGTGCCCGCTGCTGCGAGAATGCCCGCAATGCCGCCGAAGTGATGCGCGATCCCGTTGTCGTCCGTGTAAGTGGTCGCTGCAGGAATGTAAGGCGAGTGATTCGCGGGATTGATGAATCCCCAGCCGATGCAGATGATCAGGATCACGATCGCCACTTTCAGGATCACGATAATGCCATTGACAAATGCGGATTCCTGCGTGCCTTTGATCAGCAGCAGCGTGATGGCGGCAACAATGAACAGCGCGGGCAGATTGATGAGGCCGTGTTCGCCTGCTGTGGAAACCTGGAACGGCGAATGCGACAGCGCATACGGAATGGGACGCGTGTGCAGCACATTTACCAGCATGTTGTTGAGGTATTCGCTCCAGCTGATGGAAACCGTTGCGGCGCCGACTGCGTATTCGAGAATGAGGTCCCAGCCAATGATCCACGCCAGCAGTTCGCCCATGGTGGCATACGTGTACGTATACGCGCTCCCGGAGATCGGCAACGACGAAGCGAGCTCTGCGTAACAGAAGCCGCACAACGCGCAACCGAGGGCAGCGATGAGAAAACCGTAAGTGACGGAAGGGCCGGCATTGTGCGCGATGGCGCTGGCCGTGCTCACGAAGAGACCGGAACCGATGACGGCCCCGATGCCCAACGCAATCAGCGACCACGGCCCGAGCGTGCGCTTTAATCCTTTGCCGGATTCGTTCGCTTCTTCGAGAATGACGGCCAGCGGTTTTCTTTTCCAGATCGACATGCGCGCTTAGTAAGAAGAAGGTTGATTGCTGTAATTGCAGAACACGGTTTTCGCTTTGCCGGAAGCGTCGAGACGAAAAACTTCTGCCGCCATACGACCATTCACCGAGGTATAATAGATCGTTACCGTATCGATGCCGGTGAAAACGTTGTGAAGCTTAAAATGCAGCTCGGGGTAAGCGTCGAGACCGATCTTAAAATATTTTTCGAGATGGCTTTTCGACGTGATCAGGCCGCTGTCGTTGAATTTGAGTAACGGAATGAAAGGAGAATAAAATTCAACGTCGTTCGCATAATGCGAGAGGATGGAAGAAAGATCGTGGCTGTTCCAGGATTGGATCCAATCGGCTGCGAACTGTTTGGCTTTCGCTTCGGTTAACATAGGAGGATTGTTTTAAGATGGATTTACGCCTGCGACGAATTTGCCGCGCTGTAATTCTTCGTGGCTTTCAGCTGGTGGAGCACCTGCCCTACTCGTTCCTGGATGGATTTGCCGGCGTTGGCGTCTGTTAGTACAAGTCCCTGCGCCCAGGTGAGAAACTCCGGCGAATGCTGCTCTTTGCGGCCGGTTTTCAGGTTGATGAACGTAAGCCTCGACCGCAGCAGCGCTTTTAATTGCGATTGGTTTTGATCGAACATCATCACCTCCACGTACAGCGATTCGTGGTCGGCGGCCAACAACGAAGATTGAATGCAAACGCTCTCTTCGAAAAATGCCGGCTTGAGATATTGTATTTCGTGGTGCGTGATCACCCAGCCCTGGTTGTTCTTGTAGTAGCTGTTGTAATCAAAGCCATAAGCTTCTTTCAAATGATCCTGCCGCGCGCTGATCATGTAATCGAGATAGCGGGCGTTATTCAAATGCCCGAACATGTCGCAATCGTGAAAGCGGATGTTGTAAAGGGACGATGGTGTCTTGTTCATGCGTTTTGTTTTTAAGAATTAATTCCGACCCGCTTCGATCACCTGCTGCTCCGTCAGGCCGATGACGGGTGGCGTGTTTACCCCGAGCAGGTTCAGGTAAATCACCAGCACGCCGCGATGATGAACTTCATGCACAATCAACGCGCGAAGAAAATTTCCGGCAGTAGTCGTTTTGCCGTCGAGCGTCTTTACAACACGACTCAAATCTTCATCGGAAAAAGTCTGCAGGATATCCAACGACTGACGGTGCATTTCATGGAAATAAGAAACGATGTTGTCGTAGCCGTCGGCCAGCTCTTTTCCGCAGCCGGTGTAGCACGATTTTTCCCCTTGTATCACCTGCATGAACAGCTGTCGCTCGATAGCAGCGATATGCCGCACGAGATCGCCAACGGTAAATTTTCCCGGCGCATACGACCAGTCAATTGTATCGGGAGGAATAACTTCCACCACACGGTTCGTTATCTCGCGCGTTCGTTTGTAATACTTCACGAATTCCGTTACCGACTTTATTTCCATTGGCGTTTTTATTTTTATACCGATCGGTATATTCATTATCAAAAAAATTCAGCACACTGAAAACCGACAGGTACTGAATCTTTGACCGCCCAAATATATAAAATTATACCGAATGGTATTTTTACATAAGTTTTCGTTGAATTCCCGGCAGGAATGAACCCTTACAGCGAACGAAAAAGGAAAAGGCGCCTTCCAAAGCTATCGAACGAACCACGCCATCATTATAAAAAAAAGAAAAGGTGATTCCGATAGCCATCGGAACGATCACCTTTGAAAGTCGGGGTGGCCTTCCGATGGCTATCGGAACGAACCACGACCCGTTATAAAAAAAGAAAAGGTGATCTCACGATCACCTTTCATCGTCGGGGTGGCCTTCCGATGGCTATCGGAACGAACCACGACCCGTTATAAAAAAAGAAAAGGTGATCTCACGATCACCTTTCATCGTCGGGGTGGCCTTCCGATGGCTATCGGAACGAACCACGACCCGTTATAAAAAAA
>CAMLEF010000342.1 GCA_946478675.1 uncultured Flavobacteriales bacterium
CGTGCCGATGTGGTTCACGATGATCGCGCTGCTGAGCTGGGCGGTCTGGAACAACGTCCGTTTCCTGCGCGGCTTCGATCTGAAATACGACCGTATCGGCAATGAAGCGATCCAGACGGCAACGGTATTCGGCATGCTCGGACTCATTACCGGCTCGATGTGGGCAAGGGCAACGTGGGGCGCCTGGTGGGTCGACGACGTCAAGCTCAACGGAACGGCGATCACGCTGCTGGCGTATTTCGCTTACCTCATTTTACGCAACGCCATCGAAGACGAACAGAAGCGCGCCCGCGTCTCGGCGATCTACAGCATTTTCGCTTACGTGATGATGCTCGTGCTCATCGGCCTGCTCCCGCGCCTGCAGGGAACGGATTCGCTCCATCCCGGCAACGGCGGCAACCCCGCATTCAGCAATTACGATCTCGACAATACGCTCCGCCCGGTATTCTACAGCGCCGTGCTCGGATGGATGCTGCTCGGTTTCTGGATCTACACGCTGCGCCTTCGCATCCGGCACATCCAGGATGTAACGGCAGATTAAACCTCGCTCATGAAAAACATTTTTTCCAACTCCCGCCTCCTTGCCACGCTGACCGTTCTGTTCACGACCGGGCTGCTGCACGCGGAAAACGCCGATCAGAAAATTGCCGACAGCCTGCACGGACACGGTTCGCTCAACGTCGTGTTCGTCGTCATCGCCATCATCCTCGGCGGACTGTTCATTTTTCTCTGGCGCATCGACCGGAAAGTGACGCGGATGGAAAACGACATTAATAAAAAGTAATCATGAAAAAGACCCACATCATCGGCATTATCCTGGTGGCGGTTGCGATCGCAAGCATGTTCGCGCTCCTCGGCAACTCCAGCACCTACGCCGATTTCAAGCAGGCTGCCGAAAGCAACGACGAAGTCCATGTAGCCGGAACGCTCGTCCGCAGCAAACCGATGGATTACAATCCCGCTGTTGACGCGAACAAATTCTCCTTCTACATGACCGACCGCAGCGGCAACGAACGTCACGTGGTGCTGCTGAAAAGCAAACCGCAGGACTTCGAACGCTCCCAGCAGCTCGTCATTGTCGGCTCGATGAAAGGCGATGAATTTGTCGCGAAAGACGTGCTCATGAAATGTCCTTCCAAATACAACGACGGTCGCGAAATGGCCGGAAAATAATTTAGTCCGGAGTTTTGAGTTCGGAGTTCGGAGCATTTTCCTAAAGATCTGCTCCCGGCTCCGAACTCATAACTCCTGACTCCCAACTCACAATGAAATACATCGGCGAACAACCTCTTTGGGGACAACTCGGGCACTTCTTTGTAGTGCTTGCATTTGTTACGGCCATATTTACCGTCGTGGCGAATTTCTGCCGCGTGAAAAAGATCGGCAACGACGACGGCTGGAAGTTCACCGCCCGCAGCCTTTACTTCGTTCACGCGTTTGCCGTCATCGGCATCTTCGTAACGCTGCTGCTGATGATCATCTATCATCGCTTCGAATATTATTACCCGTGGAAACATTCGAAGTCGGACATGTCGATGAACTACGTGCTGGCGTGCATCTGGGAAGGACAGGAAGGCAGCACACTGCTCTGGCTCATCTGGCATTCGGTGATCGGCCTCATCCTGATGCGCCGCGCAAAAGACTGGGAAGCGCCGGTCATGACGTTCATCGCACTGGCGCAGGTGTTCCTGTCGATGATGCTGCTCGGCGTTTATTTCGGCAAAGTACACATCGGCAGCAGCCCGTTCGAGCTCATCCGCATGCGGGAAGAAAACGTCGGCCTGCCCTGGACGAAGCTTCCCGATTACCTGCAGCGCATCCCGATGTTCCATGACGGGCGCGGCCTCAACCCGCTGCTGCAGAATTACTGGATGACCATCCATCCGCCGACGCTCTTCCTCGGCTTCGCGATGACCACCGTGCCGTTCGCATTCGCCATGGCCGGTCTCTGGACCAAACGTTACACCGAATGGCAGAAGCCCGCGCTTCCCTGGGCGTTTACCGGCGTGATGATCCTCGGCACCGGCATTCTCATGGGCGGTGCGTGGGCGTATGAATCGCTCAGCTTCGGCGGATTCTGGGCCTGGGACCCGGTGGAGAATGCGTCGTTCGTTCCGTGGCTGACGCTCGTCGGCGCGGCGCACGTCATGCTCATCTACAAGATCAAAGGACAGTCGCTGTTCACCACGTTCTTCCTTTGCATCCTCACGTTCCTGCTCATCATCTACTCCACCTTCCTGACGAAAAGCGGGGTGCTCAGCGACAGCTCCGTTCACGCGTTCACCGACGACGGCCTCAACGAAGAGCTGACGGTGTTCATGGGTTTCTTCCTCTGGCTTTCGGTGATGCTGCTGACGCCGAACCGCATGCTGCAGATCGTATTTACCGGCTGCTCCATCGGTGTGCTGATCGCATTCCTGATGGGACATCACGCGGCCTCGATGCTCGTGCTGCTGGTACTCGCGATCGTCTTCATGATCCTTGGCTACACCAGCGTGCGGAAAGAACGTTATTCCGTTCCGGAAGAAGAATTATGGTCGCGCGAATTCTGGATGTTCATCGGATCGCTGGTGCTGCTGCTGGCGGCGTTCCAGATCATCTTCTGGACCTCGTCGCCGGTGATTAACAAATTCCTGAAGATCGGCCCGGTCCACAGCTTCGCGGAGAAATTTCACAACGCGACGAAATTCGGCTGGACACAAACGCTCGTAGATGCGAACATGGCGCCGGCCGTGCCGAACAGGATCGCTTATTTCTACAACCGCTGGCAGATCGCGTTTGCCATCATCGTATCGTTGCTGATGGCGTTCTCGCAATTTTTAAAATACCGCAAAAGCAACATCCGCGAAATCGCTTCGAAACTCCTGTGGCCGTTCGTCGCCAGCGTCGTCATCACCATTACGCTCGTGCTGATCATCTACTTCAATGATGAATGGAGCCAAGTATCCACCGACAAACGGCAGATCTACAGTCTTTGCACCATCCTCATCTTCGCAGCGCTGTTTTCCATTTTTGCCAATGGCGCTTACTGGATCAAAACGCTGAAAGGAAAAGTGAAGAATGCCGGCGCTTCGGTCGCGCACATCGGCTTCGGGTTGCTGCTGCTTGGCATCGTCATTTCGACGTCGAAGAAAGACACCATCTCGCAGAACACTTCGCGTTTCGACGTTTCCGCTTTCGGTGAAGACGTTTCGAATAAGGCCAACCTGTATCTCCGCAAAGGCGACACGCTGCCGATGGGCCCGTACATGGTGACGTACTCCGGCCACGAAAACAAAAAGATCAACGGCACCGGCTACGTGTATTTCAACGTCGATTTCCTCGACAGCAACGGCACGAAGCTCGAGCACAAGCTGCGCCTCAGCCCGTTCATCCAGCTGAACCAGTTCATGGGCAATGCGGCGGAACCGGATACGCGTCATTACCTGCACAAAGACATTTACACGTTTATCAAGTACGTTCCGCCTACTTCGCTGGATGATACGCTGGCCGCGGAAGAAGCGCACAACGATCAGTTCGACCAGCCGCAGAACCACACGCTCGCCGTGGGTGACACGATCGGCCTCGAGAATTGCATTGCCGTACTCGACAGCGTGCGCAACATTCTTTCCGATTCCATTCCCGGGATGGCCGTCGATACGTCGAAAGAATATTGCATCGCCGCGCACTTCCGCCTTTTCGACGACAACCTGCAGGCGCGCCACACGACGGCGTATTTCTTCATGGACAAACAACGCGGCACCACGCGGCAGAAAGACGCCATCGACAACGAGCTCGGCGTAAAGCTGACCTTTTGGGCCGTTCGTCCGAAAGAGAACAAGATCGAAGTCTACAGCTCGATCCGCCGTTCGAAAAAACCGGATTACATCGTACTGGAAGCGTCGATCTTCCCCGGCATCAACATTCTTTGGCTCGGCTGTCTCATAATGGTCGCCGGAACGTTTATCGCCGTGCGGGAGCGTATTCGCAAGAACAAGGTTTCGTCTGAAGAATAGGCGGTCGGTCGGTTGTCGGTTGTCAGTCGCTTATTAAAACGACCGACTGACGACCGACCGACCGACCGACTGACCGTCCGTCCAACCGTCCCGTCGCACTACATTTGCTCCATGAAACGCCTTCCGCTAAAGATCACCATCCTCGGCTCCGGGAATGTCGCTACGCAATTTGCAACGGCATTTCACGCAGCGGGCGCAACGATCGCGGAAGTGTACAGCCCGAATGCAGCGCATGCAAAAACGCTGGCGAAGAAAGCAAAAGCGAACGTGGTGAAAAGCATCGCGGATTTGTCTGCGGCAGATTTTATCCTCATCGCGGTGAAAGACGATGCGCTGACGGCCACCGTGAAAGCGCTTCCCGCAGGAAAAGGAATTGTCGTGCATACAGCAGGCAGCGTCCCGATGAATGTGCTCCAAAAATTCCCGCAGCATGGCGTGCTTTACCCGTTGCAAACAATCTCTAAAAAACGAACGTTAAAAACGGAACAGTTGCCGCTTTGCATCGAAGCGTCGGATAAAAAAACGCTAGCGAAGCTGAAGCAGATCGCGCAACTGATCTCGGGAAAAGTGCGGTTGCTGGATTCCGATCAACGCAGAGCTGCACATCTTGCAGCGGTGTTCGCCTGCAATTTCACGAACCATCTTTACGCGATCGCCGGTCAATTGCTCGAAGAGAAAAATCTTCCTTTCGACCTGCTGCGTCCGCTGATCCTGGAAACCGCCGAAAAAGTGCAGCAGCTTTCACCTTCCGAAGCGCAAACCGGTCCCGCGTTACGCAACGACCGTTCCGTGATGAACAAACATCTTGCGTTGCTGAAGACGCATC
>CAMLEF010000343.1 GCA_946478675.1 uncultured Flavobacteriales bacterium
CCACCACGAGCAGGATGACGCCGGCCATCAGCAACCGAAACCACGTCGTTTGCCAGTACGGCGGGACGATCGTCACGCGGAACAGCGCGCGCTCCTCGCCCACGGAGGGCAGCACCTCCGCATAGAACGTGTAATCGCCCGGCGGAATGCGGGAGTAACGCACGTAACGGCGATTGCCGGCCTCCACTTCATTCGCATCAAAGCCTTCGAGACGGTAGCGGAAATCCGCGCGTTCCGGAAAAGCGAAATCGGTTTGCCAGAGCTGAACGAAAACGTGTTCTGCTGAAAATCGAGATGGAAATTTCCGGGATCGGAAAGGTGGAACGGTTCGTCGAAGACCATTTGCTGGCCGAACATGACGCGCGAAGGCAAAACGTTTTTTTCGCGAAACGGGAACTGCACGTAATCGAAACCGTTGACTCCGCCGATGAACACTTCGTTTTCCGATGAGAGAAAAAGTGCGCGCGCATTGCATTCATCCGATTTCATTCCGTCGGCATGGGAGTAATTATGAAACGTTTTTTTCGCGGGATCGAAAATGGAAATGCCTTTGCCCGTCGTCACGAGCAGCGTTTGATCCGGGAGCGTCATCACGCCGTAGATCATCGTTGCCGGTAACCCGTTGCGCTCGGTGAAAAGACTTTTCAAATGCAGCTGAGAATCAAACTGCAGCAAACCGATGTTCGAAGAAGCCCAGAGATTGCCTTCGGCATCGTGCGCAAAACCGTTGATGATGGTGGAAGACGGAAGCGCATAATCACGAACAAAAACACGTTCTTCTTTTAAACGAAAATCCGACGAATACACCTGGATGGCATAACCGGAACACGCCATCACGATATCACCGTTGCTGCGCTCGTAGATCGCGCGAATAGTCCGCTGCATCTTGTTGATGGCAACCAAACGGGGCCGCGGACCGCTTTCATCGACACGATAAACGTAATAGTAGGAAGAGGCCAGCAGCGTTCCGTTTTTGCAGCGATACAGGCAGCTGATGAATGGGAAATCATTCACCGTGTCATTCTGCACGCGCGTCATTTTCCAGGAAACGGTATCGAGCATCAGCAGGCCGCTGTCGACGCCGAGCCACAACGTATTTCCCGGCCCGGGACAAATTGCATTCACCGAGCCCGGCAACGCGCCGCTCACGTTCAATTGACGAATGCTGTGCCGTTCGCGATCGATGATCTTCAGTCCTTCGTTGAACGTTCCCACCCACAAGCGGCGTTTTCTATCGGCATACACAGCGCGCGTGAACCAATTGCACGTGTCCGTCACCAGCGGCGACAAATATTCTTCGCTGAAAAACAATCGCGGTGTCACGAGCCGGATCAGTCCGTCCGCATTTGTCCCGATCCATATCACGTTGTACGGATCGCACAGCATATTCTGGATCTCCTGCACTTTGCGAAGCTCGCTGGCGCCGTTCTGCTGCCAGTTGCAGGGCCGCGCATAACTCAGCGACGAATCGCAAACAAACAATCCTTTGCCGCGCACCGCCAGCCAGATCCTGCCGTCACGGTCGGGACAGATCGCAGAGATCATCAGGTCGGTATTCCGGCTTCCGGGAATATGACAATCGGCTTCCGAATATTTTCCGGTCAACAGGTTGAGTTTCCAGAGACCGTGCTGTGTGCTCAGCAACGCGGTGGTGGGATTGAGACTGATCGCAAACATTACAGTTCCGCGCGACCATTCTTCCGGGAAAGGATAACGGCCTTTGATGTTCTTGTACACCGAATACCAGATCACTTCCGGCTTATCGTTCGCGTAAATGAAATCGCCCGGCGTGAAGAGCGCGCGGAGATCGAACACCTGCTGCTGCGCGAACCGGAATTGCTCCGTGAATTTTTTCGTGCGCAGGCTGTAACGAAAAATTCCGCGCTCGGGCACGTCGATCCAAACGGCAGTATCGTCGCTGAACACGGGCGTATGCGTTTTCCCTTCGTAACCGGGAATGCGCAGCCCGCTCTGCAGCAGCTCAGCATCAGCAGAAAAAATATTGAAACCGTCTTCCGTACCAACCCACACTTCTTTGCCGTGCTTCACCGGGAGGATGCCGCGCACGCGATTGTTGGAAAGCGAAGACGGATCGCCGTAGGTGCTTTTGAAATTTTTGAATTCGTACCCGTTAAAAACGCTGAGCCCGTCGCCGGAGCCGACCCAGAGATAACCGAACGTATCGCGGTACATGCCCGTCACGGTATTTTCGGCGAGGCCTTCGTTGACGGAATAAAAACTGAACATGCCGCCCTGCGCAAAAAGGCAGGTGCGGCATACCAGCAGTAACGCAATAAAAACGGTTCTGCGCATAAGTGCAGCGATGACGCTTACTGGAGCAAACGCGCTTCGGACAAACGCGCCTGGTATTCCTGGTCGGAGAGCTGGCGGTTGAGGTACATCGTCGTCCAATTGTTCAGCACCTTCGCGCGATCGGCGGCGGCGCTGTCGAGACGAATGCCGCGCTTGCAGATGTCGCAGAGCAGCATGTGATCGTTTTCATACGGAATGACCGGGATGAAAAACAGCGTGAACCAGGTGCGGCTGTGCCAGAGGCGCCAGTAGGTTTGGTTGTGGCAATTGGGACAAGTGATGGGCAGCGTCGGACCAAAATCTTTGTTGGTTCTGCGGCCCCAACCGAAAACGAAAAACATAGGGTCAGAGGTTATGGATTAAAGCAAAAAAGTACGCATTATTTTTTTCCATCCTGCGTGTCGCGCGTCCACGTGTCCGTTCTTCCGAAGAGCGAGAGGCCGATGTAACCGCGCAGCTCCATCGTGTTTTTGTCTTTCATCTCGCAGGTGAGGCTGTAGGTGTTGCCGGATTTCGGATCGTACACCTGGCCGTCGCTCCATTCCTGGTCGTCGGCGTCGTACACGAGATTCGCGAGGATCACCAGTCCCATGACCGGGCGGGAACGCTTCTCCGGTTTGGGATTGTTCTTGTCGACTTTCGGCTTGCCGGTTTCGGGATCGTTCGGTGTTTTCAGCCATTCGATCTTGCCGAAATATTTTCCGTTGGAAGCATAGATGCGGATCTTGGCATCTTTCTCCTGGTTGTACCAGAGACCGGTGATGTCATCGGCCACGTACATCGCGGCGGCGAATTTGAAAAACAGGAAACAAGTCAGCAGGAGACGAATCATGGGTTTGATTTTCCAGTGAATTTAAAGCAATGCCGCCTTTCTTTCAAATCTCCGCCGGCGTATTTTTTCAAGCGGCACCAGCAGTCCGCGCCAGAGCAGGAAGGCAAACAGCAGCGAGCTCAACACCGTCGCGATGCCGAACCATTGCATGTGCTCCGTGTGCGCCCAAAACCATTTTCGCCAGAGGAACATGATGAAATGATGGCTGATGTACACCGGGAACGACAGCTCGCCTATGAGCCGGTCGATGCGGCTGTTCTTCGAGGCCATGAAGATCAGCGGCAATGCAAGGAGGAACAGCACGTAGAAATACCAGCGTTGCGTGTTCTCTTCGAAAAGATGGATGCGCGAATAGAAAACGATGACGACTGCTACGATGATCCACGCCGCTGCTTTCAGGTAACGCGAAATGTTCCGGTAATGAATGCGCTGGTAAACGTCGTACGCGAGACTGCCGGCCATGAAGAACGCAAGCTCATTCGGAAAAAAGCGGTACGTCCACGGATCGTAAATGAAATAATGCTTGTGCTCGAGATAATAGCGCAGTCCGAGGCTCAGCAGCAGCAGCGCAAGACGGAAAAACCATTTCGCGCGAAGAATGAACGGCGCCAGCACATAGAACGTGAGCTCCACGCCTACCGACCAGATCTGCGGGATCACCAGGTATTGAAAAGCAGCAGGCTTGTATTGGTAAAATGCATTCGAGGAAAGTTCCAGCCGGCCCGTGTGGCGGTTCATCCCGGAAAACAGCAGCCAGTCGGAACCGAAGAGCAGAAGATTCGGCAGCAGCAACAGGATGACCGTTGTCCAGTGCATGTTCTTCCACTGGCTGGTCCAGTACCAGAGGTAAAACGGCTGGTTGAAAAAATATTTCCCGACGAGACAGATGATCAGCACGATGGCCAGGCAAGCCCAATATGGCGGGAAAATGCGCAGGAAACGATTGGTGATGAAGAGACGATACGATCCTTTTCCGGGACGGTATTTTTCGCTCAGGATCATCGCCATGTAAAACCCGGAGATGATATAGAACGCCTGCACCGAAACGGTTCCTCCCGTCATGTAATCGTCGTACTTCACCAATCCATACGAATGGTAAAGCGCAACGGCGAGAGCGAAAAGGAGACGGATCGAACCCATTTTATAATGCCGTCGCTTTAATGTTTAACAGACATTCAAGTCGGTTGTTTCCGAACGAAAAAAAACTACGGGCCATCCTCAGCAGGTTTGCCGTTAAGAAATCAGCAGAAAAAATTGCGAGGGTCATTTTGTGCGGGAAGAAACCACGGAGCTCAGGCAGGAAGTGCGTTAGCGCGGCTTGGTTTCTTCCTTCGGGATTTTTTCTGCTGATTTTAGGCAAAGCTGCGTCGGATGGCGATTCTTTTGGTTCTTTTCTTCTAAAGAAAAGAACGTGCGAAAGAGCTGCTGACGCGTCAATACTATTGCCGGAGTTTCGGGGCATAACAAATGAGGATGCAGCACTTATCCGTGCACCGTTTCACTCTTTCCGTAATTCGCAATCACCTTCGCCTCGTAATCGAGAAACTCCTGCCAGCGCTTGTCGACGTCGACTTCCTGGGCGTATTGTCGCGCGAAAGTGATGAACGTGGTGTAATGCCCGGCTTCGGAGATCATCAACTCACGATAGAAATTG
>CAMLEF010000344.1 GCA_946478675.1 uncultured Flavobacteriales bacterium
CGACTTCCGCGTTTCACGTATTGTCAAGCTGGAGATCACGGAAGAACCGTTCCGCAAAACGCCGCACATCGAAGTCGGCGATTACATGAAGGAGCTGCCGGTTCAATATTAATTTCAAAAAAATTCGCGTCCCGTTTTCGCACTGCCATAGGGTTGTCAGTGGGTGGTTTTTTCTTTGTCGCAAACAAAAGAAAAGCACTCATGAGCACTACTGCAATCGCCGTTGAAACCGGCACCACCCTGATCGACATGTTCCTTCGTGAAATGGAACAGGAAGCCATTGCCACCCGCCGCCTGCTGGAGCGCGTTCCGGAAGATAAATACGACTGGAAGCCGCACGAAAAAAGCATGCCGCTGATGCGACTGGTCACGCACATCGCCGAGCTGCCGGGCTGGGTCGCAATGACCTTCCATACGGATGAGCTCGATTTTGCGAAGAACGGTTACGAAGCGAAAATCGTGAAGAACAACAAGGAGCTTCTGGCGTTCTTCGATGAAACGCTCGCGCAGGGACGCAAAGCGCTGAAAGAAGCAGATCCTGCATTGCTCCCGAAAGACTGGACGCTTCGCCGCGGAGAAAAGATCTTCAGCATCCGTCCGAAGAGCGACGTGATCCGCATGGCGTTTTGCCAGATCGTGCATCACCGCGCACAGCTGGGCGTTTACCTGCGACTGCTGAACGTGCCGCTACCGATGAGCTACGGCCCGACGGCTGACGAAGGCGCGATGTAAATGATCACCACGGAGGCACGGGGACACGGAGTTCTCTGTGCCGCCGTGTCTCCGTGGTTTTAAAACATTGTCAATTCCTCTTAATTACCGGCTTTCCGGAGGCAGAACCCTTCCTTCCTCCGGTTTTAAAGCGTATCTTTGCGCTTCTTTTTCAAAAACATGCAACAGATACGAAACATTGCCATCATTGCGCACGTCGACCACGGGAAGACGACGCTGGTGGATAAAATGCTCCTGCAGGGAAAACTTTTTCGCGAAAACCAGGACACGGGCGAGCTGATTCTCGACAACAATGACCTGGAACGCGAGCGCGGGATCACCATTCTTGCCAAGAACGTTTCCGTCACCTACAAGGGAACGAAGATCAATATCATCGACACGCCCGGTCACGCCGACTTCGGTGGTGAGGTGGAGCGCGTGCTGAACATGGCCGACGGCGTACTGCTGCTGGTCGATGCGTTCGAAGGACCGATGCCGCAAACGCGCTTCGTTCTTCAGAAGGCGCTTCAGCAAGGCAAAAAAGCAATCCTTGTCATCAACAAGGTCGACAAGCCGAACTGCCGTCCCGACGAAGTACACGATAACGTGTTCGATCTCTTCTACAACCTTGATGCAACGGAAGAGCAGCTGAACTTCCCGACCGTCTTCGGTTCTTCGAAGCAGGGCTGGATGGGCCCCGACTGGAAAACGCCGGCGAACGACATCAGCTACCTGCTCGACACGATCATCGAATCGATCCCGAATGCGCCGATGCACGAAGGTATCCTGCAGCTGCAGATCACCTCGCTCGACTATTCTTCTTTCGTCGGACGAATTGCAGTGGGCCGTGTGTACCGCGGAACGATCAAAGAAAACATGCCGGTGTCGCTGATGAAGCGCGACGGCTCGATCCAGAAAAGCCGCATCAAGGAGCTGTTCGTATTCGACGGCCTCGGCAAGAAAAAAGTAGATTCCGTATCCGCCGGCGATATCGTAGCGGTAACGGGCATCGACGGTTTCGAGATCGGCGATACGATCTCCGATTTTGAAAAGCCGGAAGCGCTTCCCGCGATCAGCATCGACGAGCCGACGATGAGCATGCTGTTCACGATCAACAACTCGCCGTTCTTCGGCAAAGAAGGAAAGTTCGTCACGTCGCGCCACCTGCGTGAACGTCTCGAGCGCGAGTTGGAGAAAAACCTGGCGCTGCGCGTGGAAGAAACCGACTCTGCCGATTCGCATCTCGTATACGGCCGCGGCATTCTTCACCTGTCGATCCTCATCGAGACGATGCGTCGCGAAGGTTACGAACTGCAGGTCGGACAGCCGCAGGTCATCATCAAAGAGATCGACGGCGTAAAACACGAGCCGGTGGAAATCCTGACGGTCGACGTACCGCAGGAAACTTCCGGCAAAGTGATCGAGCTCGTCAGTCAGAAAAAAGGCGACATGCTCGTGATGGAACCGAAAGGCGATCTCATTCACCTCGAATTTGAAATTCCCGCACGCGGCCTGATCGGTCTTCGTAATAACGTACTCACCGCTACCGCAGGTGAAGCGATCATGGCGCACCGTTTCAAAGGATACGAGCCGTGGAAAGGCCCGATCCCCGGACGTATTGCCGGCGTGCTCATCGCGAAAGAAAAAGGAACGGCGGTTGCCTACTCCATCGACAAGCTGCAGGACCGCGGAACGTTCTTCGTGGATCCGGGCGTGGAAGTTTACGGCGGACAGGTCGTCGGCGAGCATATTCGCCCCGATGATCTCGTCGTCAACATCACGACGGAGAAGAAGCTCACGAACATGCGCGCTTCCGGCAGCGACGACAAAACGAGCATCGCGCCTGCGACCAAGTTCTCGCTCGAAGAAGCGATGGAATACATCCAGGCCGACGAATACGTGGAAGTCACGCCGGTATCGATCCGCCTGCGCAAGGTGTATCTCGATCCGAACGAGCGCGATCGCCTCAAGAAAAAGATGACGGCGGAATCGTAAGCGATTAATGTATGATGATCAACAAAAAGGGGTCGACCAGTAGTCGACCCCTTTTTCATTCAGGAAATGTATTGCTTACGCTTCCGGTTTCGCGGCGGCGGGTTTTGCGCGGAGGGATTTTGCGCTTTCCACCATGCGGTCGATCTCTTCTTTCTTGAACGCGTTGTCGGTGTTGTTGACGTTATCGCGAACGAAATACGTTTCACCATTGATATGGATGACCTGGTAGAAATGCGCCATCGGCGGATCGGTGATGCTCACTTCCCAGCGGAGCAGCGTCGAATCGTTGGCGGTGAAATTTTTCGGGAGCTCGTCGCCGGCTTCGATCACCGGTTTCATTTTCGCGAGATCGCCTTCATCGGGACCTGCGTGGTTGACGATAATATCGAAGTGGTTGCCGATCTTGATCTCGATGCCGGTCGGCGTTTCCATCGTGTCGATGACGGGATAGAAATTGGAATCGGGAACATTGATCTTAAGCGGCAGACCGAGATGAGTAAGGTCGAGCGCTTTCATTCCTTTCGGAACAACATCTTCCTGAACTTCTTGTTTGTTACCGGAACAGGACGACCAGAGAAGCGGGGCGGCAATAGCTGCGATCAGCAGGAATCGTTTCATGTGAGAAGATTTTGGTGTTCGGGCCAAAGATAGTAAAAGGTAAATCGGCAGTCGGGAATTCGTGCATTCGGAAATTCGGGATAGTAATGACAAGTGAACATTGCAATTGCGGGCTGCATGCGCGCTTAAGTGCACTCAAGTGTCTTAAGTGGTTCCCTTCTATTCTCCCGAAGCCTGCCGCAATTTCTCTTCACTCCACTTATCACACGCAACTCCGCAACACGCACCCTCGCAACTCCGCAGGCCACAAAAAGAAAAGTCCCGACTGGGTCGGGACTTTCTTCAGAGCATTCGAAGAATTACTTCTTCTTAGCTTTCTTAGCAGCTGCTTTTTTCTTCGGAGCTGCTTTTTTCTTAGCAGCAGCTTTTTTCTTCGGAGCTGCTTTTTTGGTTGCTTTCTTTGCCATGGTTTTTGGTTTTTGAAAAATTTATTTGTGACGAAGTAAGAGAAAATCAGGACGCGAAAAAAATTATCAACATCGATTTTTTCAACATGGATTTGTTAATAAGGATGGTTAGCTTCCGCCTTCAAGTTTTTTCGCGCGATGCATTTCTGTTTTCATCGCATCGTTTTTTTCACGCGCAATTTTTTTCAGTGTTGCATGAAGAGCAGTGTTCATCAGTGTTGCAGCGCATCATGCAAAATTATTTTTCGTTGAAGCGATGCGTGCGCGATTCAAAAAGAAGACGGTGATCGTCATCGGTTGACGTCCGTTTCAACGCGCTACTTTTTTTTCAATCGCGCCATATAAAATCCGTCGCCGTTGCCGGAAATGACATCGGTGCGATGTTCTTCTTCGATTTCCCACGCATCGGGATGCTTTTCGAGAAACGTTTTTATCTGCGCTTCGCCTTCAGAAGGAAGAATGCTGCACGTTGCATACACCATCTTTCCGCCGGATTTTACCAATGGAGAATACGTTTCGAGGATCTGCTGCTGCAACGCGTGAAGCTCCGTGATGTCTTCCGGATGCAAACGCCAGCGGATATCGGGATTGCGTCGTAACACACCCGTTCCGGAACAGGGAACGTCGAGCAGCACGCGATCGAAAGTGCCGTTGTGCTTTTCGGACGGCGCATCTTTCACCAGCTGCGTTTCCACGAGATCGGCTTTGTCGCGGGTGCAGCGCGCGCGTAATTCTTCGAGCTTCCACCCGGCAACATCCATCGCGATGATCTTTCCGCGGTTGTTCATCAATGCTGCAAGATGCAGCGTCTTTCCGCCGTTACCTGCGCAGGCATCCGCCACACGCATGCCCGGTCGCACATCGAGCAGCTCTGCTACCTGCTGCGAAGAAATATCCTGCACTTCGAACCCGCCGCTGCGAAACGAAGGAAGCGAAAACACATTCTCATACGATTCGAGCACGATCGCCGCTTCGCTGCCTTCCACCGCTTCCGCTTCGATCTGTTCGTTCTTCAAATCTTTCAGCAGCTGTTCGCGCGACGTA
>CAMLEF010000345.1 GCA_946478675.1 uncultured Flavobacteriales bacterium
GCCCATCTCGAACGCGCTTTGTCGCTGGCGAAAACGCAGGCGGACAAGAGTGTCATCCGCAAAAAACTGGAGCGTTTTTAAAAAGCCGCAGAGGCGCAGAGTTTGCAGAGAAAACTCCGCGCTCGCTGCGCCTCTGCGGCAAACAAAATCAATTTACTTTCTTCAGCTTCGGCTCTTTCTCCTCCGGCAGCCGCACGTCGAGCGGGTTCTTCACTTTTTCTTTCAGCAGCGCGGAACGCAGCACGTCGCCGAGCGTTTCCACGTAGTTGAAGTGAAGCCCTTTCAGGTAATCCAACTTGATCTCTTCGACGTCCTTGCGGTTCTCTTCGCAAAGAATGATTTCACGAATGCCTGCGCGTTTCGCTGCAAGAATTTTTTCGCGGATGCCGCCCACCGCCAGCACACGACCGCGCAGGGTGATCTCGCCGGTCATCGCCAGGTTCTTCTTCACTTTGCGTTGCGTGAACGCGGAAGCCAGCGCCGTGAGGATCGCGATGCCTGCCGACGGGCCGTCTTTCGGCGTAGCGCCTTCGGGCACGTGGATGTGCACGTTCCAGTGATCGAACAGCTCGGGGTTGATGCCGAACTCATCACCGTGCGCGCGCAAATATTCAAGCGCGATGACTGCGGATTCTTTCATCACGTCGCCGAGATTGCCGGTGAGCGTGAGCTTGCCTTTTCCTTTGCTGAGGCTGGTCTCGATGAAGAGGATGTCGCCTCCCACCGGCGTCCACGCGAGACCGGTGACTACGCCGGCAACGTCATTGCCCTGGTAGCGGTCTTTTTCGTGCGCAGGCCCGAGTATCTTCTGCAAATCTTCGACGGCAGGCTTCGTTTTATATTTCACGCCCATCGCGATGTTCTTCGCCGCATAACGCACGACCTTGCCGATCTGCTTTTCCATGCCGCGCACGCCGGATTCACGCGTGTAATTTTCGATGATGTATTCGAGCACTTCATCACCGATCGCGAGCTGGCTCTTTTTCACGCCGTGTTCTTCGAGCTGTTTAGGGATGAGGTGGCGACGCGCGATCTCGAGTTTTTCTTCCGTCGTGTAGCCCGTCACTTCGATGATCTCGAGACGATCGCGCAACGCCGGCTGGATCGATGAAAGCGAGTTCGCTGTTGCGATGAAGAGCACGTTCGAAAGATCGAAATCGAGCTCGATGTAGTTATCGTAAAATGCGCTGTTCTGTTCCGGATCGAGCACTTCCAGCAATGCGGAAGAAGGATCGCCGTGCCAGTCGTTGCCGACCTTGTCGATCTCGTCGAGGATGAAAACAGGATTCGACGTGCCGGCTTTCTTGATGTTTTGCAGGATGCGTCCCGGCATCGCGCCGATGTACGTTTTGCGGTGACCGCGGATCTCCGATTCGTCTTTCAGTCCGCCGAGTGACATGCGCACGTATTTGCGGCCGAGCGCTTCGGCAACGGATTTCCCGAGCGATGTCTTGCCTACGCCGGGAGGACCGTACAGACAAAGGATCGGCGCTTTCATATTGCCTTTCAGCTTGAGAACGGCGAGGTGCTCGAGGATGCGCTCCTTCACTTTCTCCATGCCGAAATGATCGCGGTCGAGGATCTGCTGCGCCTTCTTCAGGTCAAAATGATCTTCGGAAAATTCATTCCACGGAAGATCGAGCAGCAGGTCGATGTAATTCATCTGCACGGAATGTTCGGCGGCGTTCGGGTTCATGCGCTCGAGTTTCGCGAGCTCTTTGTCGAACACGGCTTTCACCTCCTTGCCCCATTTTTTCTTTTTCGCCCGCTCCTTGATGTCGGACATCTCCTGCTCCATCGGGTTGCCGCCCAGCTCTTCCTGGATGGTCTTCATCTGCTGGTGCAGGAAATATTCGCGCTGCTGCTTGTCGATGTCGACTTTGACTTTCGACTGGATCTGGTTTTTCAGCTCGAGCATCTGCAGCTCTTTCGAGAGCAGCTTCAGCACCTGCGTGGCGCGCGCGGAGAGATCGGGAATTTCAAGCACCGCCTGCTTCTCCTTCACTTCCGCGTTCATGTTCGAAGAAATGAAGTTGATGAGGAAGCTGTTGCTTTCGATGTTGCGGATGGCGATCTGCGCTTCCTGCGGAAGGTTCGGGTTGTTGCGGATGATCTGCAGCGCCGTGTCCTTGACGGAAGCGATGATGGCGGCGAATTCCTGGTCGTTCTTTTTCGGGAACGTTTCGGTGAGCGGCGTCACGAGCGCGGTGATGTAGGGCTCGGTCTGGATCGCTTCACCGATCACGATGCGGCGTTTTCCCTGGAGGATCACGGTTGTGTTGCCGTCGGGCATACGCAGCATTTTGATGATGTGCGCCACCGTGCCGATCTTATGGAGCTGCTCGATGCTCGGGTCTTCTTCCCCGTCGTTCAGTTGCGCCACAACGCCGATCGTTTTGTTGCTTTTGTAAGCATCACGGATCAGCTTGATGGATTTATCGCGGCCGACGGTGATCGGGATGACGACGCCGGGGAAAAGGACGGTATTGCGGAGCGGCAGGATCGGCAATTCGGAGGGAACAGGTTCGCTGTTCATCGCCTCCTCGTCTTCCGAGCTCATGAGCGGGATAAACTCCGTCTCTTCATCGGAAATATTGCTGACCTGGAAATCTTCAAAAAAGTGTTGTTGGCTCATAGGTTATAGTCAAAATGTCAGGATCGCAGGAGTTGTCGGGGCCACGGGCCGCTACATCATGTACGAAAGCCTTGCGGGTGCTGGTTTTCTATGGAAAAGGGGCAATCGCCGTGCCACCGTACGATATCTGCCTTAATGTCGTTGCGTGGTGCGTGTTGCGTTGTTGCGTGTCGTAAAAAAATCCCCGCCGCACCCGAAACGCGCAACAGCGAACCGTTATTTCCGGTATTTCCCCGTTTTAAGGAAAACGCTCCGCAGCATTTCCAGCTCGGCCTTTTCGAGGTTTTTTCCCCGCCGGGCGAAGACGCGCTGAATGGTTTCTGCGGCTTTTTCAAACTGGTATTCGGCAAAACCTTCCGCGCCGCCCCAGGAAAAATCCGGGATGAATTTGGGCGGGAAACCTCCTCCGAAAATATTGGCGCCCACACCTGCTACGGTGCCGGTGTTGAACATCGTATTGATGCCGCATTTCGCATGATCGCCCATCAGCAATCCATGGAACGTGAGGCCGGTGTTCTCGTATCCGTCGATGGCGTAATTCCAGGTGGAAACGTCGCCGTAATTGTTCTTGAGATTGGAGCAGTTCGTGTCGGCGCCGAGGTTGCACCATTCGCCAATGACGCTGTTGCCGATGAAGCCGTCGTGCGCCTTGTTGGAATTCGCGAAGAAGACGGAATTCGAAACTTCCCCGCCCACTTTGCAGCCCGGCCCGATCGTCGTGTCACCGTAGATCTTGGCGCTCATCTTGATCACCGCATGCGCCCCGATGGCCAGCGGCCCGCGCACCACGCTGCCTTCCATGAGCTCTGCGCTTTCGCCAATATAAACCGGCCCTTTCGTGGCATTGATGACACACGCTTCCGCCACCACGTCCTTCTCCACGAAAACCGGGTGATTGCCGAGCACGGTTACCGTTTTGCTCAGCGGCTGGCTTTCTTTTCCGGAAAGCAATTCGAAATCCTCGCGGATAGCCTGGCCGTTATGCGTGAAAAGATCGTGAAGGCGATGGATGACGATGGCCGGCGTATTGGTTTGCCGGATGCCGAAATCACCGCCGAGATGGTCTTTGCTGGCGATCTTCAGCGGGTCGGTGAATTTTCCCGCATTGCAGGCCACGAGCAGGTCGCCTTTGACGAGCGCTTCGCCGGTGCGCAGCGATTTCACTTCAGCAGCCAGCTCCGCCGACGGCAGCACGCGGGCATTGATCCAGAGGTTTTCGCCCGCAGCGTCCGGCTCGAAAGGCCAGAGCCCGCGGAGATGCTCTTCGGTGAAGGTGGTGGAAATCGCCTGCAGCCGCTGTTCCCATTTTTCGCGGATCGTAAAAATGCCGATGCGAAAATCCGCTACGGGACGCGTCCAGGAAAAAGGCTGCAGCATCGTGCGGCAATCGTCGTCAAAAAGGACCAGGCGGGCCATGGAAAAAGTTTCGGGTTGCAAGTTTCGGGTTGCGGGTTTCGGATTGTGATGGCAATACAGGAACATGTCCCTCGCACCTTCGCCCCCCGCAACACGCACCTCCGCAACGTTATTTCACCAAATTTCGAAAAAAATCCCCTCAGGGCGTTGGCCGAGAGGGGACAGTATACGTAGCGGAAAGAAGATTACTTCTTCTTCTCGTAGCGGTTGCGGAATTTGTCGATACGACCTGCGGTGTCGACGAGCTTCATCTTACCCGTATAGAACGGATGTGAAGTGTTGGAAATTTCAAGCTTCACCAGCGGGTACTCGTTGCCGTCTTCCCACTTGATGGTTTCCTTGGTTTCTGCGGTCGAACGGGTAATGAACGTCATATCGTTCGACATATCCTTGAACACTACAAGGCGATAATTTTCGGGATGGATACCTTTTTTCATGGCTCTTTTAAATCTGCCGTATCTCGTACGGGACGGCAAAGATAGACAGTAAATTTTAATTGGCAAACTGTCGGTGGAAAATTGTTGCCCGGGGAACAAATATCTGATAATCAACAGAATTCTTGTTCCGCGAAGTAAAATTTCGCGGATGGTGACATTTCCGGTTAAGGATTCGCCGCAGAGACGCAGAGAACGCAGAGGTCCAACCAACCAACCACCGCCGTTCACAATAAAATCCACGTTTCCCCGTCTTACCGTGCGAATCTTACCTTTGCACCCTAT
>CAMLEF010000346.1 GCA_946478675.1 uncultured Flavobacteriales bacterium
AGCTTTGGATTTGGTGGGGATGATTTCTACCTGGCGAGCACCGATTCTTCCGGCCTTACACCGTGTACTTCAGCGCTCGCATTCAGCGTGGATGGTCCCAACTGTGTTCAGGAAATGATCACGTATAATAACAATACAGTTTGCACCACTTCCTACGAATGGCTGCTCAATGGTCAGAGTGTAGCGAACACGATCGATTATTCCACTGTTTTCACGCAGCCGGGAACCTATACCATTTCGCTGGTCGCCTGTGGTGATACACTTTCGCAAACGCATTACACCGCCAATCCGCAGCAGGTCGGTTTCTCCTGGTCGCTGAACGATCTCACGCTGACTGTGAATGACACGAACGCCGGCATCCAGCTCTGGTATTGGGATTTCAGCGACGGCAGTCCTGCCGATACCACGCCGACTGCCGTGCATACCTACGGAGCGCCGGGTAACTATAACGTCTTTTTCGGATGCATCGACAGCAATGGTTGCATGTGCCAATCCATTCAGCTGATAACCGTGGTCAGCGTCGAAGAAATGGCTGGCAACGCAGGCTCATTATCCATGTCATCCGATCCCGGTGGTGGTGCGGTACATGTGCATTGGAGCGGAACAACGACAGGAATGCTCACGCTCCGGCTGCGCGATATTACCGGTCGTGAAGTGAGCAGCAGCACTTCGGCCGGCGGCGATTTTGAAATACAGCGCGGGGATCTCGCAAGCGGATTGTATGCAGTGGAAATAAGTGACGGGACTATTGTGGTTGCTGCGGCGAAACTCTTGTTTCAATAACGGAGCGTTGTGCAGCTGTAGCTTACGCTTGCGCGGTAAGGGTTTTTCTATCCGCAGCCGCATCGCATAAATCTTCAGCGAGCTCGCTTTAATGTATAGACCCCAAAGTGGGAGAAGGTTTCAGTGTTGTGAAGTCGATGGTTTTTTGTAATCGAAGTGAAGAAATTTTACGGGAACAAACATGGGCGGTTTGATCGCAAACTGTCCGCAGAAATTGAAAGTTTTTGGTTGTGCTCACAAGACCCCAAAGGTTTTTTAAAACCTTTGGGGTCTTGTGTAATCCGGATGCGACAGAAATATGAATCGGAGCCGCTGCATCATGATGCGTCGCGCGCGCGTAAAACGCGAAAGGTTTTAAAAACCTTTCGGGTCTTGAGAGCAACCCAACGAATTGAGAAACGGAAACCTCTACTGCTTCACACGCGCGTAAAACGCGAAAGGTTTTAAAAACCTTTCGGGTCTTGCATTTTCTTCCTGCGCCAACCTACCCCTTCCGCTCCTGCAAATAATTCCCAATGAGCACCGGCACCGCATAATCCTTCAGCGTACGCTCTTTAATATACAGCCACTCTTTCGCAATCTCCGCCGGCAGTTTCTCTTTCGCATTCATCTCGATGAAATGCACATGCAGCTTCTGGTGGCTCAGCACATGACGATATTCTTCCGAGAAATCCGTCAGCGTAATTTCTTTTCCCGCAAAAAGTTTTTTCCATTCTCCCGTTTGCAGCAGCTGCTTCTGCGAGAGCTTTTTTTTCGTTTCGATCAGCGGGAAATCGAAAAGGTGGCTCCAGATGTCTTTGCCGGTGCGCCGCCGGAGATAGATATGCCCTTTGTGGTGAATGACGAGATAATAAAAGAACCGGTCGGTGATCTTCGTCTTCTTCGCTTTCACCGGCAGCGTTTCAATGAGCTCGTTCTTCCGCGCTTCGCAATGCTGCACGAAAACGCAGCGCATGCAATCCGGGCTTTTCGGGACGCATTGGATCGCGCCGAATTCCATCACGGCCTGGTTGTAATCCGCCGGGTTCTTAGGGTCGAGCAGCGTGGCGGCCAGCTCGCGGAATTCTTTTTTTCCGGCGGTGCTGTCGATCGGGGTGCCGATGCCGAAAATACGCGACAAAACGCGGTACACATTCCCGTCGACTACGGCCTGCGGTTCTTTGAAACAGAAGGAAGCGATGGCCGCAGCCGTGTATTCGCCAACGCCTTTCAGCGCGAGCAGCTCCTTATAAGTAGAAGGGAATTGACCGCCGTGTTCAGCCACCACGAGCTTGGCGGCGGCATGAAGGTTGCGGGCCCGCGAGTAGTAGCCGAGCCCCTGCCAGAGTTTTAACACTTCGTCGATGGGCGCTTCGGCCAGGTGGCGGACGGTCGGGTACTTCGCCACGAACTTTTCGTAGTACGGAAGCCCCTGCTGCACCCGCGTTTGCTGCAAAATCACTTCCGACAGCCAGATCCGGTAAGGGTCTTTCGTGCTCCGCCAGGGCAGGTCGCGTTTGTGGCGTTTGTACCACGAAAGAAGGAGTCCGGCGAAATCCATTGAAAATCTGTTTGTTCGGGGGATAAAATTAGCGGGAAATTTTGGGGATCGTGGAAAAAGCGTAATTTTGCACCCCTGTAATCGCTCATTGCAGGGATGTTAATCATCTGAAAGTAAATATCTTATAATATGACAAAAGCAGAAATCGTCAACGAGATCGCCGAAAAAACGGGAGTTGAAAAAGCGGCTGTACAGGCGGCAGTAGAAACCTTTATGAAAGTGGTGAAGAACTCGCTCAGCCGTGGTGACAACGTTTACCTGCGTGGTTTTGGCAGCTTCGTGGTAAAGCGTCGCGCAGAAAAGACCGGCCGTAACATTTCGAAGAATACGACGGTGATCATCCCGGCACACAACGTTCCGGCCTTCAAGCCTGCGAAGACCTTCGTAGAGCGCGTGAAGAAGAATGTAAAAGTTTCCTAAGTAAATCATCCCCCACATGCGCAGATTTTCCGCCATACACTGGGTCGTAATCGGCGCTGTGGTTCTCTGTACCGTTCTTTTAAGTTTTGTTCCTACTTCTCCGGATGCCAACAAAAGGCCCACACCGGTCACCAGCAAAACAGGCGACAGCCAATCGCTCGAGCAGCTGTTAACCGAAGCCCGCAAAAGCTTTACCCCGGAGCTGCAGCAGAAAGTCGCCCTGGTCGAAGGCGCGATCACTTCTGAAAGAGATTACGTCCGTCGTGGCCAGCTGTTCGATTCGCTGATCCGCATGGCCGGCCAGTCGCGACAATATGTTTTCGCTGCGTGGGCCGCCGAGCAGAAAGCCATCAAGAACAACGGTTCCGGCAACGACTGGCAAACGGCCGGCACCCGTTACCAGATCTCGGTCAACTTCCAGCAGGATCCCAATGCGGTGCCTGCGCTGTACGAAGCTGCCATCCGCTGCTTCAACAAAGCGATCGAGCTCGAGCCGAAAAATCTCGATGCGAAAGTCGGCCTCGGGATCTGCATGGTAGAAGGCTCGAACGACCCGATGCAAGGGATCGGTTTGCTGCTCGACGTGGTGAAAGAAGACTCCACGAACGTCAACGCACAGCTGGCGCTCGGCGATTTCTCCATCAAACGGAATGCGCCCGATAAAGCGATTGCCCGGTATAGCACCGCGCTTCGCCTGCGTCCCGATTTGTATGCCATCCACCTCAGCCTGGCGGATGCTTACTCCAGCGCGGGAGACACGGCCAACGCCATTCTTCACCTGGAAGAATATGTAAAAGTGACCGACGACCCGATTGCCAAAAACGACATTGAAAATGCCATACACCGGTTGAAAGCCGGGAAAGGAAATTAGTAATAACCACTTAAAACCAATCACCCTCTATGCCCAGCGGCAAAAAACGTAAGCGCCATAAGATGGCCACCCACAAGCGTAAGAAACGTCTTCGTAAGAACCGTCACAAGAAGAAGAACCGTTAACGGTTGAGGTGGCATCGGTTGCCGGTTGCGTGTTTAGTACTGAACACCGGCGGGCAACCGTCCACTTTTCTCTCGCTTTATTAGCTAACCCATGCGCAAAACCCATCTTGCCTAAGGCAATGGGATTTTTGTGCTGTTTTTCACTTAACGTAAAACCGTGTCAAACGAACTCATCATCGATGCTTCAGGCACTGAGGTGGTGATCGCGCTGCTGAACGACAAACGGCTGGTCGAGCTCAATCGTGAGAAGACCAACTCGCAGTTCGCAGTAGGCGACATCTACCTCGGCCGTGTGCGCAAAGTGATGCCCGGGCTGAATGCCGCGTTCGTCGACGTCGGGTACGAGAAAGACGCTTTCCTTCATTATTTCGATCTCGGGCCGCAGGTGCTCTCGCTCAACAAGTTTGTGCGCATGACCATCACCGGCAAGCAGAAACACGCCGCGCTGGCGTATTTCAATCCCGAGAAAGACATTCACAAAGACGGGAAGATCGGCGACGTACTGCAATCGGATCAGCACATCATGGTGCAGGTTGCAAAAGAGCCGATCTCCACGAAAGGACCGCGCATCACTTCCGAGATCTCGATCGCCGGAAGATATATCGTACTCATTCCCTTTGCCGATAAGGTTTCCGTTTCGCAGAAGATTCGCAGCCATGAAGAACGAGATCGCCTAACGCGTCTCATCATGAGCATCAAGCCGAAAAATTTCGGAGTGATCGTGCGGACTGTTGCTGAAGGAAAGGGAGTCGCCGACCTCGACGCCGACATGAACGACCTGGTGAGCAAATGGAACACCTGTTTCCAGGAGCTGACCAAATCGAAGCCCCCGTATCGCCTGCTCGGAGAGCTTAACCGCACCTCCGCTATCCTGCGTGATCTGCTGAATGCCTCGTTCAACGCCATCCATGTGAACGATGCACACATGCACGACGAGATCAAGGAATATCTCCAGAATATCGCGCCGGACAAAGAAAAAATTCTCAAGCTGCATAAAGGCCCGCAACCCATTTTCGAAGCGCTCGG
>CAMLEF010000347.1 GCA_946478675.1 uncultured Flavobacteriales bacterium
GAGACGATATTGCCGCTGATCTCGTTGCTGCGGATCGCGATGTCGCAGGCCGTATGCAAGGTGCTGCTGCATTTGACGAGAAGACCGAATGCGTTTTGCGCGATGCCGTTGTTCTCGACCGTGCAAAACGCCGCGCCGTCGAGGATAATTCCGGCGTAACTGTTGAGCGGGTCGGCGCAATGCATACACTGGTTCCAGCGGATCGTTCCGTATTGCGGCTGATCGGTTTGATGCGATGCCGCAATGTCATTCCAGCTGAGCACTGCGATTCCGTTACCGGCGATATCGTGAATGAAATTGTGCGAAAGCGTAAAGCCATTCACCGCACCGCTGACCGTGATGGCCGCAGCTTTTCCGAGACGGCAATTGTAAATGCTGTTGCCGGAAACGACGATCGAAGTGGTGGCCGCCGAATCTGACGTGCCGTAAATGCAAACCGGGTAAGCCGCAGAGGCTGACGTTACCGGCGCATTCGCATCCGCAGAGAAATGCAGGTCGTGCAGCTTGTTGTTGCGGATCTCGATATGATCGCAGGCGCCGTCGATGAGAATGCCTTTCGCATCATTGCCCGCGCAATTGCCGAGCTCGAGCCCCATGACGCGCACGTAACGCACGTCGTGCAGGCGGAGCAGGGGAGCGCCGTTGCTGCAGCTGAGCAGCGCGTGCTCGCCGTTGTAATTCGTGAGCGTGATGAAACTGCCGGGTGTTCCGGAAACACGCACGTCCGCATTTTCCGTGTACGTGCCGCCCATCAGGAAAATGTTCGTGCCGGCCACGGCTTCCTCGAGCGCGTGCTGAATCGTGCGCCAGGGCAGGTTCAGCGTGCCGGGATTGCCGTCGTTGCCGGATGGGCTGACGTAATACTGCTGGGCCGCGAGGTGGCCGGCCATCGGCAGAAGGATGGCCAGTGCGAAAAGTCGGATGCGAAGGAGGGTGCTCACCGGGCTATAACGCATTAAAGTTAAAGGAATTGTGTGGACAAATTGTTCGCCCCCGAAATCCCCGTTTTTATACATTTGCGCGAAATGTTGCGGGGTACGGGTTGCGGTGTTGCGCGGGATTTCCGGCAAGCTGTTCCTGCTTTCATTACGCAAGATTTACCACACCCATGAAAAAGCTTCTTCTCCTTCTCCTGCTGCTGAGCGCAGGCTTCCGTCTTTCTTCGCAAACCATCGCCGAGTCCGATCCGAAAACCGCTTCGGAAAAATTCAAGGCCGGCAACTACGACGAAGCGCTCACGGAATACCTCGACCTGCTCGACGAGGATCCGAAGAACATGGAGTACAACTACCGCATCGGCGTTTGTTACCTCAACACGTACGTCAATAAAGCGAAAGCTATTCCGTATCTCGAGCTCGTGACGCGCCAGCCCAAATACGAACCCGATGCGATGTACCTGCTCGGCCGCGCGTATCATTTCGCCTATCGTTTCGACGATGCGCAGCGCTGCTACAACCAGTTTAAGAAGGACGGAAAAGGTTCGCCCGACAACCTCGCCGACGTCGACCGCGAGATCCAGAACTGCTACAACGCAAAAGAGCTGATGAAATACCCGCTGAACGTGACGTTCGAAAATCTCGGCAGCTCCGCGAATTCGCCGTACCCGGATTATTATCCGTTCATTCCTTCGGATGAATCGTTCATCGTGTACAATACGAAACGTCCCGACGGCGGCAACCTGCGACAGCCCGACGGTTCGTATTATTCTTCCGTTTACATCTCGCGTGAAAGCGAAGGCGGTTTTCTCAAAAGCAAAAACATCGGCGCGCCTATTGCTACCGACGACGGCAATGTCGAAGTGATCGGTCTTTCCGCGAACGGCAATTACCTGCTGCTGTATTACGATAACGTGCAAGGCACCGGCGACATCTTCCTCTCGGAATACGACAAGAGCAAGAGCATGTACAAGAAGCCGGTGCGCCTCGACGAGAACATCAACTCTTCGAAAGGTTACGAGATCGCGGCCACAATCAGCAACGACGGCAACACGATCTATTTCGCGAGCGATCGTTCCGGCGGTTTCGGCGGCATCGATCTGTACGTGTCGAAGCGTTTGCCCAATGGAAAATGGGGCCCGGCGCAAAATCTCGGGGCGGAAGTCAACACGCCTGCCGACGAAGATTTCCCGAGCCTTTCGCCCGATGGAAAAACGCTTTTCTTCAGCTCGAAAGGACACACGAGCATGGGCGGCTACGATATTTTCAAGGCCGACATGGACGAAGCTTCACAGCAGTTCAAAGGCGTAAAGAATCTCGGCTACCCGATCAACACGCCGGAAGACAACAGCAACTTCCGCATTTCCGACAACGGCCGTTACGGTTATCTCGCCATGCGCCGCGAAGACGGTTTGGGCGACCTCGATATTTACCGCGTTACGTTCAACGACGTCGAACCGAATTATTCCGTCGTGCGCGGACAAATGCTGTTTGCGAATGCTGCAGCGAAGCCCGGCTACAACGAAGTCTTCATCACCGTCACCGACAAGAAGACGAACGAGCTCGTCGGTAACTACGTGCCGAACGGCAACACCGGCCGTTACGTCATCATTCTCGCGCCCGGCAATTACGAGCTCACGATCGAAGCGCCCGGCTGCGCGCCGTATTCCGAAACGATCAACATCGCCGACAAAAGCTCTTTCCGGCCGGAGATTGATAAGGATATCACGCTGAAGAATTAAAACGTAAACAAGAAAGCATAAACGGGCAATGACAATTCAGTCGTTGCCCGTTTATGCTTTTTTCTCCTGTGGGAATCGGTGTGCGCTTTTAACAATTCTGCACTTCCGCGATTTGAAAACTGCGATACATTTGCCGCGACAACATCCCCCTGACACTAACCTTTAACCCTTTTACCAACAGCCCTATTTATGAGAAAAGCCCTAACCACGGTACTAGCCGTGGCTGGTTGCCTATTGGCAGCCGGAGTCACCAGTGCCCAAAATCAATCCCTTGGTCTCGCCCCACAGACCTATTCTGCGAACCATCTTATTCCGAGCATTAACCCGCCCCAGGTGCTGAATGCCGCGAGCCGCGGATTTTGTTATGATGGCGGCGGCCCTTTCCAGCTCAACAAACAGGTGATGGCCAATACGACCTTAACCCAGATCGGCGCAGCGACGTCCACGCTTGGTTTTCCGGGCGCATCGGTTTGGGTGCCTTCTTCTGGAAAGCTCTACGTCATCGACCAGCTTTCTCCGTTCGGCCTTTACCAGGCGGATACCACCACCGGCGCGCTGACGTTTATTGCCAACTGTACCGGCGTGCCGCTGGGAAGTTTCACCGGCATGACCTGGGACGAAACCACGGGAACGATGTTCGGCGTGGGTACGGACATTACACAATCGCAGCTCTTCTCCGTTAACATCACCACCGGTGTTTGCACGGTGATCGGATCTGCAACAACGGTGATCCCGGGTGCGATCATGCTGAATGCTTCCCCGGGTGGAACGCTGTACAGCACCGACCTCGTTACCGATAACCTTTACAAATGGGATAAAACGACGGGTGTTCCCACGCTGGTCGGTTCACTCGGTATCGATCTCAATTACGGCCAGGACGGCGCTTTCGATAGCAGCGACGGCAAATATTATTGGGCCGCATATAACAATTCCACCTTCGCGCCCGAATTGCGGACGATCGATACGCTGACCGGCGCCAGCACTTTCATCGGCACTTATTCGTCGGTACAAATTCAAACGCTTGCGATCAAGAACAACTGCCTGGTTGCCCCGACGGTGAACGCTTCGGCTTCCTTATCGACGATCTGCAACGGCAGCTCTACCACGCTTTCCGCAAGCGGCGCAAGCACGTATACCTGGAACCCCGGTGCACTCAGCGGCGCCAGCGTTTCCGTTTCTCCGTCTGCTACGACGACCTACACCGTTACCGGCACCACCACCGGCGGATGCACGGCGACCCGCACGATCACCATCACGGTGAACGCGCTCCCGACGGTTGTAGCGAACACCTCTTCAGCGGCAGTTTGCAACGGCTCAACGGTAACACTGAGCGGTTCCGGCGCAACGAGCTACTCCTGGACGTCGAACAGCGCAAGTGTTACGAACAACGTTGCCTTCACGCCCACGATGACCGACACCTACACGGTAACCGGCACAGACGGCAACAGCTGCCAGAATACGGCAACGGTTTCCGTAACGGTGAACGCACTTCCTTCGGTTGTTGCGAACGCATCTTCAACGGCGGTATGCAACGGATCAACAGTAACGTTGAGCGGTTCCGGCGCTGCGAGCTACACGTGGACATCGAACAGCGCAAGCGTAACGAACAACGTTGCCTTCACGCCCACGATGACGGACACGTACACGGTAACGGGCACGGACGGCAACAGCTGCCAGAACACGGCGACGGTTTCCGTAACGGTGAACGCGCTCCCGACGGTTGTTGCGAACGCATCTTCATCAGCAGTCTGCGACGGTTCTTCAGTAACGCTGAACGGTTCCGGTGCAACGAGCTACACCTGGGCCTCGAACAGCGCAAGCGTAACGGATAACGTTGCGTTCACGCCCACGATGACGGACACGTACACGGTAACGGGCACGGACGGCAACAGCTGCCAGAACACGGCGACGGTTTCCGTAACGGTGAACGCGCTCCCGACGGTTGTTGCGAACGCATCTTCATCAGCAGTCTGCGACGGTTCTTCAGTAACGCTGAACGGTTCCGGTGCAACGAGCTACACCTGGGCCTCGAACAGCGCAAGCGTAACGGATAACGTTGCGTTCACGCCCACGATGACGGACA
>CAMLEF010000348.1 GCA_946478675.1 uncultured Flavobacteriales bacterium
CGAGGCGCGATTGTACGTCTTCCCATTGCAGATTCTTGTGACGCGTCTTGTGTTTTTCAAAACGTGCCTGCAGCGTCTGCAGTAATTCCTTTTGTTCGGAAGACGAAAGTTTTTTAGCCCCTTTCATGCGTGATCGTTTTTTTTAATCCGTGTAATCCGCGTAATCCGTGGCAACAATTTTACCGAGATAGCATTTCAATCGTCCAGTCCTTTTCCGTCGAGAATATTGTCGAGGTATTTTTCAATGCGGGCTTCGCGGGTCTTCGCTTGTTTCGCGGATGAAAAATACAAGAGGTAAGCGCGTTGCCTTCCGGGCGTTAATGCGTGAAAGGATTTTTTCAAAGCGGGCATTCGATCGAGCTTGACCTGGAATTCGTCGGGAACTTCGAATTCCGCGGTTTTTTTCATCGACACTTTCGCTCCCGATTTTTCCACTTTGATCGCTTCGCGGATGTACGATTTGATGACGGCTTTCCTGTCGATGATCTCGCGGATGTCGGTGAAACGCATTTGTCGCGCGGCCTGCACGTTCGCGGTTTGCTGGACGAGCAATCCCTTGGGATCATTCATTAACGCGCCTTTGAAAAACAGCAGCGCGCAGTACTCTTTAAAAACATGGATGAGCACGATGTTGCTTTCGCCGTCGGTGTAGCAGGGACAGCCCCATTTCACTTCTTCACCGAGACCGCAATCCAGCACGATCGTGCGCAGCAGCTCGATCTCTTTCTGCCATTCCTTGTTCTTGATGAAATAAAAATCGGCTTTCGGATTCATGAGTTTTACGCTTTAACAGCCGCCGTTTTTCGTTCGGCCGGCCGGAAATACCAAGATACCACAGTAAGCACCAACAATAAAGTGGGCCCGAAGAATTCTTTCGCTTCATCGCCGATAGCGAAATGCGAAACCACGGCGCCCGACATCGCGAAGAAGAACCCGGCGTACGCCCATTCTTTCAGGAGCGGGAATTTCGGAACGAGAACGGCAATTACGCCGAGCAATTTCCATACGCCGAGCAGCGTGAGCAGGTACGCGGGATACCCGAGATGCGCGAACATTTCCGTTTCCTGCGGCAGGCGGATCAGCTGCACGATGCCGGTGGACGTCATTCCCAACGCGAGCCAGATCGTCGCGATCCAGTAGATGATTTTATTTCGTTTCGACATGAGCGGTCAGTTTAATTGTTTGACGATTTCTTCGAGACGGTTGTGCGCCATGTTGATGCCTTGCGTGAACGGCAGCTTCAGCAATTGATCGCGCTGCGCCGGTGATTCGTAGATCGAATGGATGACGAGGCGGCTGGTATCGTCGGTGAGCGGTTCGAAGGAAAGTACTTCCAGCTGCACGCCGAAGTTCGCGTTTTCCATTTCGAACGTGCGCACGATTTTCTTTTCCGGGATCGCATCGTGGATCGTTCCGCTCGCCTGGAAAACGATGTTGCCGTTCGGATCACTTGTCTGGAAATGCCAGCTGCCGTGCTTGCGCGTTTCGAGCTTGACGACTTTCGTTCCCATCCATTGCGCCACGATCTCCGGATCGACGTACGCTTTGTACAACAGTTCCACCGGCAGATCGAATTCGCGGGTGATGGTCAGGTCTTGTTTGCCTTCTTCGGCATGCACTTTCGTTTTACGTTCCATGGCGCTTATTTTTTGGATTTGTATTTCTTCATGATGCTTTCGAGCTTATTGAAGCGGTCGTCCCACATCTTGCGGAACGGCTCAATGAAATCGGCGATCTCTCTCATTTTTTGCGGGTTTAAATGGTAATAGATTTCGCGTCCCTGCTGTTCCTGGCTGAGCAGCTCGCATTCCGTGAGGATCTGCAGATGTTTCGAAACGGTGGGACGTGCGGTGTCGAAATTGGCAGCGATGGAGCCGGCTGTCATGGCCTGCGAAGCCACCAGCAGGAGGATGGCCCTGCGCGTGGGATCGGCAATGGCCTGGAAAACGTCGCGTCGGAGATTCATTGTGTAGCTATTTGACTACAAATGTATGTGTAGTTACTTGGCTACGCAAATTTCCGAAATGATCTGGATGTTAGGCGCTGGTTACCAGGCGGATAAAGTGCAGGTCGGGCGATTTGCCGAGACGTTTTTTCTTTAACGTTGCCGCGTGAAAGGGATTTGGTTACTTTTGACTGACCGTTCAGTCAATTATAAAATTCTATGTCCCCAAGAAATAAAAAAACGAACGAGCAGATCCGCAACGTCAGCAAGCATGCAATTGCGGATGCAGCCTTAGCGCTATTCATCCATGAAGGTTACCTGAACGTAACGATCGACCAGATCGCGAAAAAGGCGGGTGTGTCCAAAGGGCTGATGTATAATTATTTCTCCGGCAAGGAAGAGCTGCTCGGCTTCATCATCGAACGGATGATGATGGAAATGTCGGAGTTCAATGCGCTCGTCCTCTCTGAAAAAGACCCGGTAAAAAAGATGAAGGTGACGTTCGCCGCGACTTTTACGCTGATGCGCGAAAAGGCCGATTTCTGGAAAACCATCATGCCGGTCATTACACAAAAGGCGATTTCGGAAAAAATGGAGCAGGGGCTCAAAGCCGTTTTTGTTGCGCTGACGAAAGACATGGAGCGCATGTTCAAACGATCCGGCGTCAAAAATGCACGGCTCGAAGCGTACCAGCTGGGCGCCCTGCTCGATGGTATCGCCTGGCATTACTTTTTTCTGTTCGGGGAGGCGTACCCGCTGAAGGAAATGGAAAAGGAATTAATCAGAAAATACACTAAACTTTTAAAACATGAAAAATCGTAATGTTTTAATATCGGGCGTCGGGATCGCCGGTACGACACTCGCCTTTTGGCTGAAAAAATTCGGATTTCATCCGACGCTGATTGATATTTCACCGAAGCTGCGTGAAGGCGGGTATGCCATTGACTTTATGGGGTCAGGTTACGACGTCGCAGAAAAAATGGGAATTCTGCCTGCGCTCGAAAAAGCAGATATTGATATTTCGAAGGTTGCCTTTGTCGATGTCCACAACAGGGAAAAGGGCAGCATGAATTACCGGAAAATAAAAAAGCTTATGAATAACAGGGCTTTTACCTTTCTGCGAAGCGACCTGGCAAAAGTGATTTTTGAAAGCTTAAACCATGAGGTTGAAGTGATCTTCGGCGATACCATTGATAAAATCGAGCAGGGAAAGGAGCGGGTCGAGGTAACTTTCCGAAGCGGCACCACGCGCTCTTTCGACCTGGTCGTTGGTGCGGACGGTTTGCATTCCAACGTCAGGAACCTCATTTTCGGAAGCGAAGACCGGTTTGAGAAATACTACGGTTATTATACTTCTTCTTTTACATTGAATACTATTGCTCCCGATGACAAGGCATTTTCGATGTGCAATGTTCCCGGCAAACAAGCTGCGGTCTATACGTACAGTGAAGGCTCGACGGCGGCTTTTTTTGTATTCCGGTCGCCCGAAAAATTGAAGTACGATCATCACGATACCGAAACACAAAAGCAAATTCTGAAGAAAGAGTTTGCAGACTTCGGTTGGAAGTGCCCGGAGTTGCTTGCGCGGATCGATTCCTCGCCGGACTTCTATTTTGATTCGATCAGCCAGATTAAAATGGAAAATTGGTCGAATGGCAGAGTAACATTAGTAGGCGACGCTTGTGACTGTCCGTCGCTGTTGTCGGGTAAAGGATCGACGCTTGCCATGGCCGGGGCCTATATTCTTGCCGGTGAACTGAAGCAGGCGAACGGCGACTACGAAAAGGCATTCCGGCAATACGAAGACGGCTTTAAACCCTTTATCAGCAAAAAGCAAAAATCGGCGGAAGGGTTCGCTAAATCATTTGTTCCGAAAACCAATTTCGGGATATGGGTGAGGAACCAGGCATTGAAATTGATGTCGGTCCCGTTGCTCTCTAAACTGTACCTGGGCCAATTTAACGACTCAGGTCTGAAGTTGAAGGATTATTAATGGCGCGGTTTAAGTACAATAAAGCGTTGCCGGCAATCGATCTTTAACAGTAAGCTAAACCATTTCCGCTTAAGCGTTCGAATAAAAAGAATAAGGGGGCAGGCGGCGCGCGTGGTTTCCTCCAGTGCGGGATTTCGAATAAAAAAACCTTTGAGGCGCACCGGCGATCAAAGGGTTTTTATGTTTTTTCAGCGGAAAGAGAGGGATTCGAACCCCCGGTACCCTTGCGAGTACGCCGCATTTCGAGTGCGGACCATTCAACCACTCTGGCATCTTTCCGCTGCAAAAATACACACCGCGCGGGAATTACAAACAGAAATTTCAACTTCGCTACATTCGTAGCTATGAAAAACCTGCTGTTCCTTCTTCCTGTCGCCCTTTTCGCCTGCACGCCTCCGCCCGATGATGCCGCATTGCGCGGGCAGCTGCAGCAGCAACAGGCGCAGATCGATTCCCTCCGGAAGGAGCTGGCAGCCGCACAGCCCGGCCTCGGCGAACGGATGAGTCTCGTGCAAACGCATCACGCGAAACTCTGGTACGCCGGCCTGTATGGAAACTGGCCGCTCGCGGATTTCGAGCTCGATGAAATACAGGAACAGCTGGATGCTGCCAAAGGGCTCGCAGCGACACGCCCGGAGGTCATCCACCTGCCCATGCTCGATCCCGCGCTCGACAGTCTTCGCCAATCTGTTGCCCGGAAGGACAACGCCGCCTTCAAAACCGCCTTCGAAACGCTGACCAGAACCTGCAACGATTGTCACGTTTCGAACCACTTTGAATTCAACGTGATCACGTTGAATTCAAAGTGGTTCGAAA
>CAMLEF010000349.1 GCA_946478675.1 uncultured Flavobacteriales bacterium
CCCCTTAAACCAATGCTAAAAAATGCTGCAAAGGGTGTACTCGCTACACTGATTCTCCTCCTTTTTGCCGCCCCTGTATTCGCACAATACACGGCGAAGGAAACAAAAGCTATCCAAAAGTCGAAGGACCTCTTCAACAAAGGAAAATACGACAAGGCAGTCTCCACGATCAAGACCGTGCAGAATGCCCACCTGTATGATGACGATCTCTGGAACCTCCGCTGCGTGTATGAATACCAGCGCTACAACGTCCAGCTCATCAACGATCTCATCATGATCCTCAAAGGCAAGAGCAAAACGAAATTCAAGTCGACCGAATATTACACCGAGATGATGGTGGCCTGCTATTCGGCAACGCTGCTCTGCGAGAAGCAGGACTTCGCTTCTTCCGTGCTGCATGGAGAAAAGATCGAGCCCTCGACGGACACGACGATCTCCGACGACGCGAAAGAACAGTACGGCAAAGGCGGTGACGAATACAGCAACCAGAACTATTCCGGTGCGATCCGTTATTACGAAAAAGCGCTGAAAGAAGACAGCACGTACTACAAAGCGACCTACAAGCTCGCGATGTGCTACTACAAAGACGAGCAGTACGAGAAAGCCATCCCGTACTTCCAGAAAGCGATCCGCCTTCAGCCCGAGATGCTCGATCCGCGCCTGAACCTCGTGGAAAGCTTTATGAAAGAAAAACAGTGGCAGGATGCGTACAACGCTTGTGTCGACGGCATTGTTCACTACCCGGACAACGGCTACTTCATGAAGCTCGAAACGATCTGCGACAAGATGGGCAAAACGTTCAACCGCCACTGGATGTCGCGCGATTACCTGCCGAACATGGTGAACAACGATGCGCAGAGCTCGGTCACTGAAGAGCCGTGGTCCTACTACCGCGACGCGAAAAACAAAATGATCGACTACTGCAACGAAGACGGCATCATCAAGAAATCGCAGGACCTCACGCAGCAGAAGTATCTCGAAGCTTACAGCTGGGAGTACATGCTGAAGAAGAGCACCTCCGATTCCAAAGAATTCGGCTTCGCACGCAAGATGAAAGACGAAGGTTTCCTCGACTGCTACGCAATGGTCAGCATGTTCCACATCACCATCTGGAGCCAGTACAAAGATTTCTCGGCGAAGAATGCCGACCGCATCCGCAAGTATATCGATACCTACCTGGTGAAGTAATACAGGCGATCTGAAAAACAAAAATCCCGCGTTCTGATGAGCGCGGGATTTTTTGTTTTGCAGCGTTACGCTTTCATGCCGTTGTCGCAATAAACGTTGATCGCTTTGCGGATGAAACCGGCGGCGCCGGGACGGTGCTTGTCGTAATACGTGCGGAAGCGTTCGTCGTCGGTGTACAGCTGCGCGAGGCCGCGGTAACGTTCTTCGCTTACTTCGTAGAAATTGCAAAGGTGGCGATGGTGTTGCGCGATGAGCTGTTGCACCGCGGGAGAAGCCGGGTCGGCGTCCATCGATGCGGCGAGCTGTTGCGCGATGGTTTCTCCTTCCTGGATCACCGCGTTCCATTGTTCCTTGCTCATTTTGCGCACGCGTTCTTCGCTTTCGCGCACGGTGTCTTCTCCCCAGCGTTGCGCCGCTTCTTTGTGGTACGCTTCGCCTTCGCCGGGAGCGAAACCTTTATAGAGCTCTTCGTCTGTCAGCATTTCGGTTTTGTTTTTGAGTTCGACAATCGTTTTGTCAATCGTCGAAAGCAACTGCTCCAGCCGCTGCGAACGTTTCTGTAATTCGCCGCGGTGAAACTCCAGCGAAGCCACGAGATCGAAATCCGGATCGTCCAGCGCTTCACGGATCTTTTCCAGCGGAAGATCGAGCTCACGATAAAAAAGGATCTGCTGCAGCCGCAACAATTCCTTTCGCCCGTAAAGACGATATCCCGCTTCCGTCCGCTGCGCCGGCTTCAACAGGCCGATCTCGTCGTAATGATGCAGTGTGCGCACACTCACCCCCGACAGCTTCGCTAATTGCTTTACTGTGTAACCGGTCATAACAGTTTCAACATTGACGCAACAAAGAAAAGCCCTGACGTGGCGTGAGAGTCAAGAGGTGTTCACCAGATTTTTTGGGTGGAGGGGGCAACGGGTTCAGTTTCAATGGGAAAAATTTGCCAATATGCTAATGTGCTAATATGCTGATGCCCGCGAAGGGCCGGCGCACATTGAAAAATTCAAACATTCAACATTCAAAGATTCTTTAAAAAGGAGAATAGAATTTTCGAATGTTGAATTTTTGAATGCGGGGCGCAAGTGCGATTAGCACATTAGCACATTGATCGAATTGCAATCGCCGCATCTGGCAGCATACGCAACGACCACATCATCGGCCTATCAGCACATTGGCATATCGGCAAATTACCCGATGGTCCACGTATTTTTCCCGCGCAGCAGCGCGTCCAGGTCGCCTTCGCCTTTTTGCTGGATGGCGAGATTGTTTTGTTCCTGCAATAGCGTTTCGTAGCAGGGGCGCGATTCTTCATAGAAGACACCGAACGGACGCGGGAAGTGGCCTGCTTTTGCGGGATCGTCGAAGAAGCGGACGAGCAGCGTGGCTTTGCCGGCGTCGTGCTCATCGTGGATCCAGAGATCGTTCGGGGAAACGTCGTTCAGGTTGACGATGCGCGGCGTGAGACCATCGAGCTTTACACCTTTGTCGGCGTTTTCACCGAAGATGAGCGGCTTGCCCTGTTCGAGGAAAAGCGTTTCGTTTTTCTTCGATGCTTTTTCCGTGAAGACTTCGAACGCGCCGTCGTTGAAGACGTTGCAGTTCTGGTAGATCTCGACGAGCGAAGAACCTTTGTGCGCATTCGAACGCAGCAGGATGTTTCGCAGGTGAACCGGATCGCGGTCCATCGAACGCGCGATGAACGTGCCGCCCGCGCCGAGGCACAACGCCAGCGGGTTGAACGGATGATCGATCACGCCCATCGGCGAAGATTTCGTCACCTGTCCCGCATGCGAAGTGGGCGAGTACTGGCCTTTCGTGAGACCGTAGATCTCGTTATTGAAGAGAAGAATATTGACGTCGATGTTGCGGCGCAGCAAATGGATGAGGTGGTTGCCGCCGATCGAAAGCGCGTCACCGTCGCCGGTCACGATCCAGACGCTCAGTTCCGGGCGTGTCGCTTTCAGTCCGCTCGCAATAGCCGTCGCGCGACCATGGATGCTGTGCATGCCGTACGTCTCCATGTAATACGGAAAACGCGAGGAGCAGCCGATGCCGGAAATGAACACGATCTCTTCGCGTTTCAATCCGAGCTCCGGCATGATGCTTTGCACCTGCTTCAGGATGGAATAGTCGCCGCAGCCGGGGCACCAGCGTACTTCCTGGTCGGTGACGAAATCTTTCGGGGTCAGTTTTACTGTTGCTGTTTCCATTGGTAAAAGTTGCACCGTTCTTATCGGTGAGTAAAGGTGAACCACGGAGGCACGGGGACACGGAGTTCTCTGTGCCTCCGTGTCTCCGTGGTTTATTTTTATTTCAGAACTTCTTTGATCCTGTCTTTCAATTCTCCCGTAGAAAAAGGCAGGCCTTTGATCTTGTTGAACGGGATCGCGTCGATCAGGAAACGGTCGCGGATCACTTTCACCAGCTGGCCGTTGTTGATCTCGGGAACGATCACTTTTTCGAAACCTTTCAGCAACTCGCCGAGATTTTTCGGGAACGGGTTGAGGTAACGCAGGTGCGCATGTGAAACTTCGAATCCTTCTTCACGCGCTTCGCGGCAGGCGCTGCGGATGGAACCGTACGTCGATCCCCAGCCGAGCACGAGCACCTTTCCTTTTGCTGCGCCGCTGTCGATCTGTTGCAGCGGAATGTAATCGGCGATCTTCTCCACTTTCGCCGCGCGCATCTTCACCATGAACTCGTGGTTCTCGGGATCATACGAGATGTTGCCGGTCTCATGTTCTTTCTCGATGCCGCCCACACGATGCTCCAGTCCTTTCGTCCCGGGAATCGCCCACGCACGCACGAGCTTTTCATCGCGTTTGTAAGGAAGAAATTTCTCTCCCGCCTGCAGATCGTTTTTCGCGAAACGCACCGTGATCGGTTGAAGCGATGCGGCAGAAGGAAAACGCCAGGGCTCTGCGCCGTTGGCAATGTAACCGTCGCTGAGCAGGAACACCGGCGTCATGTGCTCGACCGCTAAACGACAAGCTTCGTAGGCAACATCGAAAGTATCGTTCGGTACCGAAGCGGAAATGACCGGCACCGGGCATTCGCCGTTACGACCGTAAAGCGCCTGCAGCAGGTCGGCCTGTTCTGTTTTCGTCGGAAGACCGGTCGAAGGTCCGCCGCGCTGTACGTTGATAATGACGAGCGGCAGTTCCAGCATCGTTGCAAGACCGATCGCTTCCGTCTTCAATGCAATACCGGGACCGGAGGATGCGGTAACGCCGAGGCTGCCGCCGAACGATGCGCCGAGCGCCGAAGTGATGCCCGCGATTTCGTCTTCCGCCTGGAATGTTTTTACGCTGAAATTTTTATGCTTCGAAAGCTCGTGCAGGATATCGGAAGCCGGCGTGATCGGGTAGCCGCCGAAGAAAAGGGAAAGCCCGCTTTTTTTCGCAGCGGCGATGAGGCCGAGCGCAGTGCCTTGGTTGCCGGTGATGCTGCGGTACGTTCCTGCGGGAAGCGCAGCGGGTTTTACTTCGTAACGCGTCATCGGCGTTTCCGTCGTGTCGCCGAAATGATAACCGGCGCGCAGCACTTTGATGTTCGCTTC
>CAMLEF010000350.1 GCA_946478675.1 uncultured Flavobacteriales bacterium
CGATCGCGTGCGCGAGCCCGCGAAGGTACTTCAGCGGATGAAACTGCGCCTGGTTCTCCACTTCGAGGCACGGGCCTTTTTCATGCGGAATACCGGGAACGTCGTCGCGAAGATTCGCTTTCAGCCCGGCGCGTGTGACGGCTTCGTATTCCTTTTGCAATGCATCCATATCGTCGGTCGGATGGCGGAAGAGATAACCGGGCACGCGTTTGAAATCGCAGTCGATATTTTCATTGTGCACGACAAGGTCGATGAAGTCGATGGCGTGACGATGACTTTCGGCGATGAGCTTCGCACCGTCTTCGCCGTATAATTTTTCGAGACGCGTGTAACGGTCATCAAGAATGGCGGTGAGGTGCGCGGTCGTGCGACCGGTTTCTCCGCTGCCGACGTGACCGTCTTCGATCAGCGCGACTTTCAATCCTGCACGCACGAGATTGAAAGCGATCGTCACGCCTGCAATGCCTCCACGGCCTACAACGACGTCAGCGAAAAAATGTTCGCCGAGCTTCCCGGTTGGCAGCGGTTCTGCGTCGGGCAACCAGCAGGACGTGTGCGTGCCGGAAGTTTCCAATTCGCGCAGGGGCTGCGGGGCAGGATTTTTTTCTTCGGACTGCAACAGTTCCGGCTGAGGCGTTGGTTCTGTTGTCTGCGGTTTTTCTTTTTCCGGGATTTTTTCTGGCGTATCGGTTTCTATCGCTGCAGGCATTACCTGCTTCACATTCCCTTTCTGAGCACGCTTTTTCATAACCAGTTTTTCCGCTTTCCAGCAAAAATAATTCCGTAACAACATTACCATGTCATTGCAGGATTTCCCTGTTAAAACCGGGCGGCGCTTCCTCATTCTGTTGCGGAAGATTCCCAATGCGAAAGCGGTTGCTCATCGTGGAACACAGGAGAAGGATGCTGGCACATTTTTCCTGCAGCAACCGGCATGAGACCGATCCTGAAATTTTTACTGCTGGCGGCCGGATGGCTGCTCACCGGGGCCCTGGGCGCGCAAACGCCTCCGCCGCGAAGAGACACTGCTCACCGTTATGATTCTGCGTCCCGGAAAACGAACCGGCGCGAGACGATGCGCTATCGCCGGCAACAAACGCAGAACGGCGACACGATGTACCGTCGTGTAAAACGCATGAGCGACACCGCCGGAAAACGCATTCCCCCGCGCACGGAGAAATAGCTTATGAAATCTGCCGTCCCTTCTCTCCCTTCGCTCCGCACCAAACGCATGATCGCGCTCGCTTCCGATCCGGAAAAAAGTGCGAAGGCGGTGGCGCTGCGTTACGTCAACATCACGGAACCCGGCATTCGTCGCGTGAAAAAAGGAAAAGGCTTTGCTTATTTTCTCGACGGGAAAAAGCTGAGCGACAAAGAAACGCTGGAACGCATCCGGGTGCTGCGTGTTCCTCCCGCGTGGAAAGAAGTCTGGATCTGCTGCGAGGCCAACGGGCACATCCAGGCGACGGGCTTCGATGCGAAAGGACGCAAGCAATACCGCTATCACGCGTCCTGGAACCAGCTGCGCAACCTGACGAAGTTCAGCCGCATGCGCACCTTCGGCGAAAAGCTGCCGCTGCTGCGCATCCAGCTGGAGAAAGACATTTCGCGCAAAGAGCTCGACGAACAGAAAGTGCTCGCCACCGTGATCAGCCTGATGGAACGCACGTACATCCGCATCGGCAACAGCGGTTATGAAAAAGCGAACGGCTCGTACGGCATCACGACGCTGAAGGATAAACACGTCCGGATCTCCGGCAGCGATCTTGAATTTTCATTCAAAGGAAAAAGCGGCGTGAAGCAGAAAATTTCCGTGCATCACCGTCGCCTCGCGCGCATCGTGAAGCAGTGCCGTGACATTCCCGGCAATGAGCTGTTCCAGTATTACGACAAGGAAGGAAATGCGCACAGCATCGATTCCGGCCGCGTGAATGCCTACATCAAAGCAGCGACCGGCGAAGATTTCACCGCGAAAGATTTCCGCACCTGGGCCGGTACGCTGAATGCGTTGCAGGCGTTCAGCTCGCTGGGAGAAGCAGCGACAGCTACCGAACGCAAACAAAAGATCGTGGCTGTCGTCGACCAGGTGAGCGCGCGATTGGGCAACACCCGCGCGGTTTGCCGCAAATACTACATCCATCCGAAGCTGATCGAATTGTACGAGCAGGAAAAGCTGAAGGATTACCTGCAGGAGCTCGACCAGATCGAAGCCGACGACAATCTTACAGGATGGACGAAAGAAGAATTATTGCTCCTGAAAATTTTCCGCGAAGAAATGAAATAGTTCCATGTTTAAAGTTCAAGGTTCAAGGTTGAATTTGATTGATGCGACTAACCAACTTTGAACCTTGAACCCGGAACGTTGAACTATTTATAAAGTTTCTGGCAATGCGTGCAGAAAAAGCTTCTGCGGTTGCCGAGGCCGGTGTGCTTTCGCGTGATCTTTCCGCCGCAATTCGGGCAAACGGATTTCGTGTACACCTGGTAATGTTTCTTCAGCTCGTACACTTTTTTCCAGCGATAAAAATCGAAGCAGTAATCATGCACGGCTGTGACGAGTTTCCTGCGTTTGTACAGCGAGAGCTTGCCGGTTTTCGATTCAGGATGGATGCGTTGGAGGAACAGCACTTCGTTCTTGATGATATTCCCTGCGCCGGAAAAAATAGTCTGGTCCATGATCACGTCGCAAACCATGCGGGAAGGGCCTTTATTGACGGCTTTCAACGCTTTGGCGGCGTTCCACGTTTCCGACATCGTATCGACTTCAAAATCGTAAACGTCGTCCGGTGATCCTTCCTGCAGACGCACGGAGCAATTGTAAAAATTGAGCTCGCCGTTATCGAATTTTAAGTGCAGCCGCGGTTTGATGTCGCGCTGTTCGTTGATGCGGTAACTGCCGAACAAAAGCAAGTGAATGCGCAGGTAAAAACCGTCGAAGCAAATGAGGAAATGTTTCCCCCAACTGGCGAAGGCATTGACCGTCTTGCCTTGCATGCGTTCAAGATCGATCTTTGCATTGCCGGAAACTTCCTGCACCGTGCGCCCGGTAAAACGTGCTGCTTCTTCCCGCAGTATGACAATCGATGGTCCTTCAGGCATGACTCTTCCGGGCCAAAAAATATGCCGCGCAGTCTGGCACAGGATTTTCAAAAAACACATCAACCAAAACGCCGAACTATGCCACATGCCATCTGGACAGGAGCGATCAGCTTCGGGCTCGTCAACATTCCCGTAAAAATTTATTCTGCGATCCAGGACTCAACGCTCGATCTCGACATGCTCGACAAGAAAGATCATGCGCACATCCGTTTCAAGCGCGTCAATGAAAATACCGGGCGTGAAGTCGACTACCGTAATATCGTGAAAGGCTATAATTACCATGATCAGTACGTCGTGCTCGAAGACCAGGATTTCAAAGCGGCGGCGGCGGAGAAAACGGACACGATCGACATCGCCAGCTTCGTGCTCGAAGAAGAGATCGATCCGATTTACTACGAGCAGCCTTACTTTTTGGCGCCGGAAAAATCGGGATCACGCGCGTACGGCATTTTGCGCGATGCGTTGCGGGCAGCGGGGAAAGTCGGCGTGGCTACTTTCGTGATGCGCAACAAAGAAGCGCCGGCCGTGCTGCGACCGTATGAAGACATCATCCTGCTCAACCGCCTGCGCTTTGCCGAAGAGGTGCGCGATCATTCCGAGCTCGTCGTTCCGCCTTCGGGAAAAGGGAAAAGCAAAGAGAAAGACATGGCGATCCGTCTTATCGATCAGCTGACGGAGAAGTTCGACATCTCTGCGTACCACGATACGTACACCGACAAGCTGCTGAAGATTATTCACGATAAATCGAAGGGCAAAACGATCAAGGTGCCGAAGCTGAAAGTCGTTCACACGAAGAGCGACGATCTCATGGCAGCGCTCGAAGCGAGCTTAGGCGGCGGAAAGAAGAAAGCTGCGCCTGTACATAAATCCGTCTCGCGCAAAAAATCAGCCGCGCATAAAACGACTCATCATCGGAGAAAAGCTTCTTAACGTTTGTTCGAGCGAAGTCGAGAACCTTTCGCATTCTAATGCAACAGGTTCTCGACTCCGCTCGAACAAGCAGGGAATTATTTCAATGCCTTGCGGATATCTTCGCCCTTCCCGATCACATTTTTCCAGAGGTCGCCGACTTTATCAATGCGGCGTTTCATGTTTTTGATCGTGAATTTTTTCGGGTCGAGACGGGCGTTCACTTCTTTCCAGTCGAGCGGCGTGGAGACGGTGGCGCCGGGACGCGGGCGAACGGAGTACGGAGCAGCCAGTGTTTGTCCGCGGCTGTTCTGCAGGAAATCGAGATACACTTTTTTCTTTCGCTGCGATGGGCTGCGCAACAGGCTTGTCGTTTCGGGAAGGCGCTCGTGTACTTTTTGCGCGACGAGCTCCGCGAACGTACGCACGGTGCTGTATTCGTATTTCGCTGCGAGCGGAATAAAAATATGCAGCCCGGTGGCGCCGGAAGTTTTGCAATACGAAGCGATCTCCATTTCTTCCAGCACGTCTTTCACCGTGCGCGCAGCTTTCACCACTTCGGAGAACGCGATGTCTTCCGGGTCGAGATCGATGACGGCCCAGTCGGGACACTCCGGCTTTGCGATGCGCGAGCTCCAGGGATTGATCTCGATGCAGCCGAGGTTCGCCATGTACAGCAGCGTCGGCTTGTCGTTGCAGACGAGATAGTCGATGTATTCGTTGTTCGATT
>CAMLEF010000351.1 GCA_946478675.1 uncultured Flavobacteriales bacterium
GAGGGGCGGCACGCGTTCTCACGACCAGTGCCGCCCCTCCGGGGCTCCTTCGTTTCGGGATATTCTTGTGCTAAAGGTGTCGTCCCTCCGGGACTGGCGTTTGGCTCTGCAATGAAACGCCAGTTGTCATCAAAAAACTATTGCATCCGAATAATTGCGTCGTCGGTGATGGTGTTGATGCTATGTACGATTCATCCGTGAACGAAGAAAGATTATTCAATGTTATGTTCAATTTTCAATATTTATCGCGTACAAATCCCGCAGCGCTTCCAACAGATCGCTGTGACGATAAACGAAACCTGCCACAACGATTTTCTCATTGGAAACGCGGCTTCCTTCGGTGACGATGGCAGCGCGTTCGCCTAACAACATGCGCAGAATAAATTTCGGTACCGGCGGGAAGAACACCGGACGATGCAAGGCTTTGCCGAGCGTTTTTACAAATGTTTTATTCGTGACAGGTTGCAGGCCGGCGGCATTATAAGCGCCGTGCATCTTTTCATCGCGCAGCGCTTTCAGGAACATTTCGCAGACGTCGTCGATGTGGATCCAGGGCATCCATTGTTTGCCGCTGCCGAGCGGAGAGCCGATGAAGGCTTTAACCGGGCCGGCGAGCTGTGGCAGTGCGCCGCCTTCTTTCGCGAGCACAATGCCGATGCGCAGCTTGACGACACGCGCGCCGGTTTCTTCCAGCAGATCGGCGGCCGCTTCCCATTGACTGCAGCATTCGCCGAAAAAATCGCGCGAGGGCGGATCGCTTTCTTTGAAAATTTTGTCTTCGGTCACCATACCGTACCACCCGATCGCCGAAGCGGAGACAAGTGTGCGCAGCGGTTTCTGATTGCGCTTCACTGCATCGGCCAGCAGCCGCAATCCCTGCACGCGACTGTCGATGATTTCTTTCTTGCGTTTGTCCGTCCAGCGCTGATCGGCTACGGGCGCGCCGGCGAGATTGATGATCGCATCCGCCCAGCGCACGGCTTCTTCATCTAGCTTTCCCTGCGCAGGATCCCATTGAAAAGAAACGACACGCGGATCTTTACTCTTCCCGCGGCCCAGGTGCGCAACTGATTCACCCTGCTGCAACAGCATTTCCGTGAGCCGTTTCCCGATCAATCCCGACGCGCCTGTGATGAGGATGTTCATGGTGAAATAAAGGTATGTAATTTTGAAAGCTCATTCCTGCCCAACACGCAACACGCAACACGCAACACGCAACTCACTACTCCGAACTCCAGACTCTCAACTCCGAACTAAAATGGAACCGATCTACCACAAACACATTTTCATCTGCACCAACCAGCGTGCCCCGGGTGCGCCGCGTCGCAGCTGCGGGGAGGCGCACGGCATGGAGATCGTGGATGCGTTCAAGAAAAAACTGAAGGAGAAAAAACTGCCGATCCGTGTGCGGGCGCAGCGTTCGGGTTGTCTCGACATCTGCGACTTCGGCCAGACGGTTGCCGTTTACCCGGAAGGTATTTTTTACGTCGGCGTGGAAGTGTCGGACGTCGACGAGATCATCGAAGAGCACATCGTGAACGACCGCCCGGTCGAGCGACTGCGCTTCCGCAGAAAATAATAACGATGGAGCAGCTCCCGGACAAACCACCGGCTTCGCTCGAAGAAAACGCTTCGGTGGAATTGCTGTTGCCGGATGCGATCGCGCTGCTGGAAAAAGATTTTGCGACCGCAGGCATCGACGTTCAATTGTCCGGGAAAATCATCGGCGACGTTTTCGATCTGCGCGATCGTATTGCGGAACTGGTGAAGAAGACCGGCGGTCCCGGCGCGGAAACGTTTTACCGTTTGCTCTATCGTGCGGATGTGCCGGAAGCGAAAGTGCGGGAAGCCTTAAACAGCACTCCTTCCCTGCCGATCGAAACGGTGATCGCGGAATTGCTGATCATTCGTGCCTTGCAGCGGGCGTTCTTCCGGAAAAAATTCAGCAGCTGATCAGTTCAGCAGCACTTTTTTCGTCAGCACTTTTCCGTTCTGCTTCACTTCCACGAGATAAATTCCCGCTGCAGCATCCGGAAGCTCCATGCTGCTGTTGCCGCGAAGATTCTCCTTTGCCGCAATTTGTTTTCCGAAAGCATCGAACACCGTTACCTGCATTTCGCTGTTGTCGGCCGGCTGAATGGTGATCGTATGTGCTGAAGAAAAAATATTCGCCAGCGGCGTCGCATCTTCTGCAATGCCATTCCATCCTGCACCGATCACGATGGCAGAATCGGGCTGTGTCTCGTAAGCCCAATCGTAGATCACGAGATTACAATACGCCGTGTAATTCGCAGAGAAACCATCTGTTTTCACACGGATCCAGCCATAATGATTTTGCGCGCCAATGAGAAAACGGACACCAACGAAAAAAAATGCCCCGGGATTCATCCAATCTTCCCGGACCGCGACGTAGGAACAGTTCCCGAAATTCGACCCGAAACAGGATGCATTAACCGTATCCGTGAATGTCATCCTGGCCGCCCAACATGGATAAAGCGAGTCCTGGGCCACGAGGTTGGAATCAAGAGCAGAGAAAAGCCGCGCCTCTGCTTCGTACATGTTATTGCTCGGGTGCCCCCAGTAACAATAAGCGGTGAAATCCACTACGCCATTGCTGTCGAGATCGAGGTCGACCGTATTATTTGCAGGCCCGTTGGTCTCGATAAAAATATCCGGGTAAGCATCTTTGTAAACGACCTGTGCACGCGAGCACAACGTCAGCAGCAATAAGCCGGCAAAAAGCAGGGTCTTTTTCATAAGCGGGTTAATCTTCTTTCATAAAGATAGAAAGGTAGTGTAACATTTTCCGGACCCGGCCGTCATACGATCATAAAACGACTCGTCATGAAATTTACTTCCGCTCTCCTGGTGTCATTTGCACTCTTCGCCGCGTCCTGTTCTTTTACGCCTTCGAAACACGGCCCTGTAAAATCCGAAGACCGCACGATCACTGCATTCACCCGCATCGAATCGTCAGGCGCGGTAGAGATCGATTTCAAAACCGCTGAAAAAGTTTCCGTGATCGTGGAAGCGCCCGATGATATCCTGCCGCATCTTGCGACGGAAGTCAACAACGGCACGCTGAACATTCACCTGACGAGCGAAGTGAACAATCTCAGCCAGCCGGTCAAAGTGCATTTGCAGGGACCGTCACTGGAAGCCGTGCAGCTCAGCGGTGCTTGCAGCCTCGATCTTCTTGCCCCGCTCAACGGTAAAAATTTCCGCATCGATCTGCACGGCGCGTCTTCGTTCGAAGGAACCGTTTACCTGAAAGATCTGCAGATGTCGCTTTCCGGCGCATCGATTGCGAAAGTGGCCGGCATGACGAACAGCTTTTCGGCGGAAGCGACCGGCGCCTCTACGCTCAACGGCGAAAAACTTTCCGCGGTGAAAGCTGTCGTGAAATCCGAAGGCGCATCGAACACCTCGCTCCGCGCCGATTCTTCGCTCAACGCAAAAGCCAGCGGCGCATCGTTCATCACGTACACCGGCGACCCGGTTGTATTGGAAAAAGAAAGCAGCGGCGCTTCGGAAATTCACAAAGGGAAATAGTCAGGCTGAGTAGCGGAGCGTATCGAAGCCTGATTATTTTTTGTGGAGAATAAAACCGACGGAAGCGCCAACCCAGGGAATGAGCTGCATGCCGTCGCTGCCCGTGAGCGCCATCGGGGTGAATTCGAATCCGCAGAAGACTTCGTTATCAAAACGGTAGCGCGCGCCGAGTGAGAGGTACGGGCCCCAGCGAAGCGTCGGATCGCAATTGGTTCCGCTGCAATGCGTGGAAAGTTCGCCGGTCTTTTTCCAGTTGTAACGATCCATCCAAAACGTAGCGCCGACACCGAAATTCCGCGACCAGTTCTTGCTGCCCGATTCGAGCTGCATTCCGCCGAGCACCGTCATCGTATAACGTGCCGAAAGATCCGGCAGCCATTCAAATCCGAAACGGCCATACCAGCCGCGCTCCTGGTGATGCGTGGTAAACGCGAGACGCTCGATGTTCAGCGAAAAGAAACGCCCGGGACCGAGCACTTCCGCATACGCGTAATACGTGGGATGCAGGCTGCTGCTGTCCGGCGTTGATTGCGCAAACGCGGAAAGGCTCAGAATCGACAGGCTCAGCAGGAAGAAAATGCGACGCATAAAATTCTGCGGGAAGGTACGGACAAAAATTAGGGCATTCGGAAATTAGGGCATTCGGAAATTCGTCTCACCCTAATGACCTAATGACCGAATGCCCTAATGACCGATTTACCGGGTTTGGATATTTTCTTTGATCAATAGCTCCAGGGGCTTTCCGGAAATTTTGCTTTCCAGCCAGGAAATAATGTCGAAATAGAGAAACGCTCTTTTTTCGAAACGTTGCCGTGTGAGCGGTTGCAGCTTTTCTTTCAGCTCGCGGAAAAGACGTTCCAGCTGCCGCGGCGAAAGATTGCGGTGCAGCTTGCGCAGAAACTCCAGGATCAATAAATGATAGGCTGTGAGCTCGCCTTTCTTCGAGAGAAAACGGAACAGTGATTTGATGTGCGCTTCGGCTAAGCGATCGTTGCCCAATTCATAATGACAAATGAGCGCCAGGATCCGCGCGAACGCATGCAGGTCTTCGCGCACGGAAATGTCTTTTGCGCCGATGATCTTGCTCAGCCAGAATAGCGCGCGCTTGTACTGGTCGGCGCCGAGATACAGGCAGGCGATCTTGTAATAAAACAG
>CAMLEF010000352.1 GCA_946478675.1 uncultured Flavobacteriales bacterium
AGCAGCATGAGAAAGCTGAGAACGGCGCCGCCGAGTCGTGCGGAAAAATTCGTGAGGACGCTGCGGATCATCTGCGGGAAAACTTACGGCGGAGTATGCGGCCGAAGTTATCAAAATTAAAGGCGTATCGTTTCGCGTCGATCAGCAGCGTTTGCTCATCCACGACGGAAAGCGTGTGCAGCCCTTTGTTCCATTTCCATTCCGGAGAAGGCTCGAGCCGGCGCACGGCACGCTCGGAAAATTCCGTTTCGGAAAGTTTTTCGATCTCGTGAATGACAACCGCCGCACCGTACGTTGTGCTGCAATCCTGTCCCGGGCGATACAGTTTTCCGTCGACGACAAACGGTGTTCCCGCAGGACGCGCGGAGCTGATGTCGCATTTGACGGGATTGTTCGCATGCGGCTGCCAGTTGCCGTCCGGCCGATCGGAATGAAAGATGAAAAGCTCCGTGTTGCTGAACAATCCTTCTTTCGTTGCGAACAGCCACCAGCGGTTGTTCCAGGAAACCGGCGAAGGATCGATCGCTGCAAAATTTTTGATCAGCGCATGAACGTTGTTCTGGCTGTTGAGGCACAACAGCTCGTTCGATTGTGTCGCTTCGGGGAAGATGAGCCGCTCATTCGCCGTTTGCAGCACGAACGGATAGGAAAGGTGAAAACGGAAATCGAAAAACAATTTTACTTTGCCGTTTTCAATCAACGCCAGGTGTCCTTTGTCGCGCCGGTAGCGATAATGCTCCGCTACAATTTTGAGCGCACCGTTTTCTTTCCACCCGAACGGATCGGCGTAATATTCACCTTTCGGCGCTTCGGGAATCCATTCGATGTTTTTCCCGAGACCGTTTTTCAAAACATCAGCCGCGCTTTGTCGCACGACAGCCACGTTCCATTTTTCCGGGCCGAAGAGCAGTCGCGCATGAAAACGCAGCTTTCTCCATTTTGCTTTCCACCACGCGCGCAGCAGTTGCCCGTTGCGCGGGTACGTGTAAACAGGCGCGTTCGTTTTTACCGGCGAGCCGTTTTCCGCAGGAGAAACGCCATGCTGCACATCGAGCAGCGCCTGCTTCATCCACGACGTCGTTCCGCTGAGCAGCTGGTCGAAATTCGCTTTATAAGAGCGGCTGATCGTGTGAAAATTTCCTTTGCGCAGGATAATCCCGGCGTCCAGCTTTTCCGTCAGTCGCTGCAGGATGGCGCCGGTCGCTGCATAGCCGTTGTAAATTTCCCAGAATGCGCCCGGGCCGCCGCGAATGAGCTGTTCATCGGCATGATGGAACGACCACACGCCGTAACGCGCCACGGTGAGAATTTCGCCGCGAAGAATATTGAAACCGAAACGGAGAATGACGTCCGGCGAATGTGCTTTTACGTTGGCGAGATCAGCTGCTGAAAAATGCTGCGAATATTTTCCCTTCAGTTCCGGCCGGCATTTCATCAGCGGAATTCCGGAAAGCTCCTGCGAGAGATCGGTAATTTCCAACGCGGGAATGCGCAGGCGAAAACGTTTGTACAGCCGCCACAGCAGCATGCGGTACGGATACTGAAAAAGCTTTTTGAAAAATCCGGGTGCGGCAACGGTTTCGTTTTCTTCTTCGATGAGCAGCACGATCTTCACGAACGGCAATCGCATCACTTCGCGAATGCATTCCGCTTCCCACGCTTCGAAGGAAAATCCTTTGCAGAGGATCGCAACGCGTATTTCGTCCGGACGGCTCATGCAAGAAGGGAAGAATAGATTTTCTCCAGCGAAGCAGCGACGGCTTCACGGCTGTAATGTGCGGCTGCCCGTTCGCGGATAGCAGCGGAGGAATAATTGTTGCGTGTCGCTTTCAATTGAAGAATGGCTTTTTCCAGCGCATCTTCATCGCCGGGCGCAACGAGCAATCCTTCGTTCTCCTTCACCATCGAAGGAATAGCGCCGACTTTCGAAGCGATCACCGGCAGTCCGCAGCATTGCGCTTCGATGATCGTCACCGGCATGCCTTCGAAATGGCTGAACATAAGCAGCGCGTCGGAATGTCGCATCGCTTCCGCAACGCCTTCAGCGCGGTGAAAGCCGGAGAAGAAAACGGTTTTGCCTAAAAGCCCGAGCTCATCCGCGTGTTGCTCGTGCGCAGCGCGTTCGGAGCCGTCGCCGGCAATTTCCAGCACGATATCCGTATGCTGCTCCAACCGTTTCATCACGCGCAGAATGCCGGAAATATTTTTCTCGCGATCAATAAGCATCGAAACATGCAGCAACCGGAATTTCCCGTCGTTGCGTGTTGACGTTGCCGGATGAAACAGCTGCGTGTCGATCGTATTCGGCAGCAATGAAAAGACTTTGCCGAGACCGTGCTCTTTCATCGCGGCTTCCATACGGGAAGAAACCACCGTTACGTGCGCCGAACGATCAGCCAGCAGCTTCGAATAATATTTCATCGCGCGGCCGCGGTAGTTGCCGTCTTCGGGCAAATATCCCGACCAGTGTTCGCTGATGACGATGGGAACGCCGAGCGCTTTCGCCACCTGCAACGCCGCAATCGCCATCGGCCAGATCACGTGCAGGTGAAGTAGTGCAGGTTTTCCTTTTGCTTTGATCGCCTCGTCAACACCGAGCTGAACGGCAGCACGGAATGCTTTTCGTTTTTTCAGCTGCGAAACGATGGGCGTGGAAGAACGGATCTTTCCGTAATGGAGAATGTATTCGGTGAGATGCGCCTCTTCGTTTTTGACGAGCTCCGTTTTTCCTTCGGAAAGTTTTTCGTCGGAGCAGGCATACACCACGGACACTTCGTACTTCAACGCCGCCGCACGCGCGTGCTCACGAATGAAATTTCCCAACGCCGGTGCATTCCGGTTCGGATACCAGGACGCGAGAAAGAGGATGTGGGGACGCGGCATGAAATGGATGGAAGAATTGCGTGGTACGATTTACGATTTTAGTAGAGAACCACAAAACGAAGCTTGTTATTGGAAAGGCTCGAAACAATCGTAGTTGCGCTGGCGAAAGATCTTTCCATCGCGGAATTCATAGAACTGCGCAAAGTGAGCTTTCATTTCTCCCCCGGGCTGAATGTTGCCGAGCGGGATGGCCAGTGTTCCGGTCCAGGTAACTTCCATAATGACCGTGTCGCCGGACGAATACACTTTTTGAATGTCGTAACGCTCTTTCTGAAGCACCTTCAGTCCCCGCATCGATCCCTCTATCAGCTGCTGAAGATTATTTACGGTACCATTTTTCGTGAGCGTGTTCGGAAATTCCGTTTGCAGCACGTCGGGATGATAAAACGAAAGAATATCTTCAGCCGACTTCCGGTGCTGCAAGGCGTGGATGAAATCGACTGCTCTTTGTTCAAGCGGAGTATAAGCCATTGCGATTATTTTTCTGCATAGATCTCGACCATTGCATCGAAGCCGCTTTCGATAATCTTGTTCCGGAACGGCGCATCCGGCAATTTATTGTTGAGCCGGTAACGAAACCCGTGTTTATTCAGCAACGCCAGCAGCTCCTGCAAATCCTGCGCGCGGTTGTCGGCGCCATGCCATTCGACGAAAAGCCGCTCCATTTTTTTCAGTTCGCTTTCGCAATCGCGCAGCACGTCCATTTCACAGCCTTCGATGTCGATGAGCAGCAAATCCACCTGCGGTTGCGCAGCAAGAATATCCGCCAAACGAATAGCGCGGATCTGTTGTTTGCCGGAGCCTGTTTTTCCGCCGAGCGCGCCGTCGGCCTCGAATGAAATTTCACCGTTAGTCGCGGCTACCGCTGCGGCATACACGTGCACGTCACTGAGCGCATTGTTCGTGACGTTTTCCTGCAGGATTTTCGCAATGGCAGGATCCGCTTCGAATGCATGAATGGTGCAATGCGGGTAATCTTTTTTGAAGAAGAAAATTTCCAGGCCGATGTTCGCGCCGCAGCAGAAGATTACCGGCTGCTCTTTTTCGAAAGCGACACCGAAGCTTTGTGCGCCGAAGATCTCGTTGTATTGATGGAGCAGGGAAGAAGCGTCGTTGCTTTTGATCGAATATCCTGCAATCTGAACTTCGACAGGCGTTCCTTTTTCTTTGTGACGACAGGCCGCTTTCACCCGCAGCGATTCACGGTAAGAGGCGTCGCGAAAATAGTTCCGCACCGGTTTGAGCATTTCGCGCAGCAGTCGCAGCATCATCAGGAGAGTCGTTTGGAGCGGAGACGAATGGAATTGCCGAAAACAAACACCTCCGAGAACGCCATCGACAACGCGGCGATCATGGGGCTGAGCCAACCGATAGCGGCAATCGGGATCGCGACGACGTTGTAGAAGAACGCCCAGAATAAATTTTCGCGAATCGTTTTCAGCGTGTGCTTGCTGATGAGGTACGCGTCGCGCAGCTTTTCAACGCCGTCGCTGCCGAGCAGAACGACCTGCGCCGACTGCATCGCTACGGGCGTTGCTTCGCCGGGAGAAATGCCGACATCCGCGCGGGCCAGTGCAGGAGCATCGTTGATGCCGTCGCCGACCATCGCGGTTTTTCCGTTCTTCGAAATGCGCGCCACCGTTTCCGATTTTTGTTCCGGCAATTGCTCCGCCAGCACTTCATCGATGCCGAGCGTTTTCGCCACTGCCTGGCATTTTTCGGCACGATCGCCGCTGAGCAGCACGATGCGGATTTTCTTCGCATGCAAAAAGCCGATCAGCTCTTTGATGCCGGGCCGCAGCTCGTCTTCGAGGTT
>CAMLEF010000353.1 GCA_946478675.1 uncultured Flavobacteriales bacterium
GAAATACGACGGACAAGGATTGCTAACTTTGCTGCATGAAGCCTTTTATCAAAAAACTCGTCAGTGTTTTTTTCCTGCTGGCGTTTACCGTTTCCCTCGCGGAAAAGGGGCTTCATGATTTTTCGCACCGCGACGATTTTCATTGCGCAGAAAAGGCGGACAAGCACATTCACTCCGAAGTGCATTTCTGCTCGCTCTGCGATTTTCATCTTGCCGCCGCGCAGGAACCCGTCGCTCACGATCTGGATTTTATCTCCGTCGCACAGCCGCTTGTGCTCAACAGCGACGTTCAGCAATTTCAACCGCTACGGTTTTTTCAGCAACCCGTTTCCCGCGGGCCTCCCGCAACCGCCTGATCCTTTCCCGGAATTTTTTCGTGAACGCTAAAACGCGCTTCGTCTTCCGGGCTTATCCTGACGGTTCCACTTTTTTATTTCTCCAATGAAAAAACTTTTGGCGGCATTGCTGCTTGGCGTTTTTACGCAGGCCTATGCCAACCCTGATAAAACAACGCTTTCCGGGAAGATCACCGATGCGAATACGCAAGAAGCGATTCCCGGCGCGCAGATTTATTTTCCCGATCTGAAAACCGGCGGCGTCTCCGACGTTAACGGAAATTATTCCATCGGTAACCTGCCCGCGATTACCGTGCTCGTTACGGTTCACATGACAGGATATGCGGCGGTTTCCGAACAGGTCGATCTTTCCACAACGACGGTGAAAGATTTTGCATTGACAGTTTCCGCCACGGAGCTCAAGCCGTTCGTGGTCACAGGAACTTCGCATGCGACGGAGATCCGCAGGAATCCCGTGCCGATTACGGTGATCGATCAGCATTAACTTTCACAGAATGCTTCCGCCAACATCATCGACGCGATGGCGAAAGTTCCCGGAGTGAGCGCACTCAACACGGGGCCGAACATTTCCAAACCGTATATCCGCGGCCTCGGCGGTAACCGCGTGCTGACGTTGTTCGACGGTGTTCGCCAGGACGGGCAGCAGTGGGGCGATGAGCATGGCGTGGAGATCGACCAGTTTCTTGTCAACCGCATCGAAGTGGTGAAAGGCCCGGCCAGCCTCATTTACGGCAGCGACGCGTTGGCGGGAGTCGTCAACCTGTTGCCGGAAGATCCGCAGCCTGCGGGAAGCGTGAAAGGAAATGTGCTGCTGAATTATTACACGAACAACAAGCAGCTCGCCGGTTCATTCGGTCTTGCGGGAAACAACAGCGGCGTCACGTGGGGCATGCGGGTTTCGCACAAGCAGGCAGCAGATTACCAAAATCGTTATGACGGCCGCGTGTTCGGAACGAAGTACAACGAAACGGATGCGAATTTCTATGGCGGCGTGAATCGCGCGTGGGGATATTCGTACGTGAATATTTCGCTGTATGATAACCAGCAGGAAGTTCCCGACGGCGACCGCGATTCGCTCACGCGGAAATTCCGCAAGCAAATCACCGAAGCGGATACATTCCGGCCGATCGTCAGCGAAGACGAGATGAGCTCTTACGCAATCGGCACGATCCACCAGCGCGTGCAGCATTACCGCGTTTTTTCTTCGAACAGTTTTCTCTTCGGGCAGGCGCGGCTGTCGGTGATCGTGGGCGCACAACGGAGCATCCGCCGCGAATTCGGTCACCCGGAATTTCCGGGGCAGGCCGCGTTGTTCCTCTCGCTGACGACGTACACTTACGATGCGAAATTTTATTTTCCGCAATGGAAAGGCTGGGACGCAACGGCCGGCATCAACGGCTTATACCAGCAGAACAAGAATGGTGATGCGACGGAATTCGTCATTCCCGATTTTCATGCGTTCGATGCGGGGCCGTTCTTCTTCGCGAAACGTTCGTTCGGAAAATTCGATGTCGCGGCCGGTGTGCGTTACGACGTGCGCGTATTTGAAAATGAATCGCTGTTTACACGCGTCAATGCATCGACCGGTTTTGACGAAGCGGCGCCGTACGTTGCCGGCGATACTGCATTGACGCAGCAGTTCACGCATTACGCGCACACGTTTACCGGCGCAAGTGCGAGCGCGGGAGCGACGTACAATTTCTCGGATGCGATCTGCATCAAAGCAAACGTATCACGCGGTTATCGTGCGCCGAACGTGGCGGAAATTTCTGCGAAAGGCGTGCATCCCGGAACCGGATTCCAGCAGCTGGGCGAAACGAATCTCTCGCCGGAATTCAGCCTGCAGGAAGACGCCGGTTTCTTCGTGACGACGGAACATATTTCCGCGAGCGTCGAGCTGTTCAACAACAACATCAGCCATTATATCTACAATGAAAAACTGCTGAGCGTGAACGGCGGCGATTCGCTTTTTGTGCAGAACGGAAATGCGTATCCTGTTTTCAAATTCCGGCAGACACGCGCGCAGCTTTACGGCGGCGAGCTCAGCTTCGACATTCATCCGCATCCGCTGCACTGGCTGCATTTCGAGAATTCCGTATCGGTGCTGTACGGCGAAAATCTCGGCGGCAACGGCGCAGTGATCAGCGACAGCACACGTTATCTCCCGCTCATCCCGCCGTTCCATACGAACACGGAGCTGCGCGCGGATTTCAAAAAAGCAGGAAAGCATTTTGCAGGAATTTATTTCCGGGCCGGCATGCAGTATTATGCGCCGCAGGATCGTGCTTATCTCGCTTACGGAACCGAAACGAAAACACCGGGCTACCTGCTGTTCGATGCGGGAATGGGAACTGCTGTCGTCAATAAAAAAGGAACGACGCTGTTCACCATCGATCTCGCAGCGACGAATCTCACCGACGTAGCATACCAGTCGAACATGAGCCGTTTGAAATACATGGACAGTTACCCGGTGAACGGAACCGGCCGCAGCGGCATTTACGATATGGGAAGAAATTTAAGTGTGAAAGTGATCGTGCCGATCGGGAAGAACTGAATGAGTTGATTTGCAATTTCAGTTTGAAATAGGGAAGGGGAACTGTCGCTGCGAAAGACAGTTCCCCTTTGTGCACGACCAAGTGCCCCTGACCTAACCTGTAAAGTAAAACCTATGAAGCTTTATTCAGGGATAAGACGGTTAGGTATGCGAATAGTTACACGCTTTTCAGAAAATTTTAATTGCCGTAACCAGAATCATTGCGGGCGATACAACCAACGAAATCGCCTTATGCTGCAATTTTGCGCGTAGCGTGGTTCGTGTTGCGCGTGTCTATAGCTGCTAATGTTTGATCACGGCGCTGTCTTTCTTCTTCAACGAATCTGCAGCAGGCGTTTCTTCGTCCATACCGAGACCGGCACAATCGATACACGCCAGTCCGCGATCGGTCATCTTCCAGCGGCGCGACGTCATGTCGTCATCGCTCGTGCGGTTCACGTTGTCGATGTCGTTGAGCATGCCGTCGAGTGAGCTGTAGAGGTACACCACGCAACCGACCGGCAGCCGCAGTTCCGCATGCACTTCAGGAGCGCGCCAGCGGTATTGCTCGTTCAGCGTAAAACAATTCGTAAACGTGATGAGGCTGTCTTTCACCGTCACCGGGTAACGAATGCCTTCTGCGTTCAGCTGCGCTTCTTTCTGATCACGGCCGTGCGACGATTTATAAATCACCAGCTCGACACTGTCGCCTGCTGCGGGAACGATGTTCAGCTTCGGGTAACCGAGCTTGAGGTCCTGCCCGTTCATGCTGACGACTTTCCAGTTGAAATAGACGTGGTGGCTTTTGTTGAACCGCGAATGATAATCCTGGTTCAGCATGTCTTTGTCGATGTTGACGCGGAGATACACCGTGTCTTTCGCCGTGAGATGCAGCGGAACCGTTTCGTGGATCGTCGCTTCGGAAGCAAAACTTCTTCCGGCATTCACCATCGCCAGCACACCGAGCACCACGCCGATCACCCACACGCCGAGCGCGCTGAAACCGACCACACGGTCCGGGAAACGCATGTTGAACATCAGCCTTGCGCCTTTGTAGATCATCATCAGCACCGGGATGCCGAACACGAGCAGGAACGCCCAGATCGCCATGTCATAATAGAAATCGCTCGAGAAAACGTTGCGGAAATTGGCGCTCACTACTTCGGGGCCCAGGTCCGTCATCGAAAACGCCGAGGTGAGCAGCCCGATGAGAAACAGCACGCCGAAGAACACGAGCGCGAATGCGAAGAGCTTGCCGAAGACGCGGAATACGCCGTGGAAAAATCCGTCGATGCCGCCGCGGGAATAATCGCGGTCGTAACGTTTCCACTCTCTGCTGTAGCGGCGTTCGCGGTCGCGCATTTCCCCGCGCCAGGTGCGTTTCCATTTACGGCCGTAAGCTTTCGCTTCATCGCCGAAATCTTCCATGCGTTTGCGGAAACCTTCGAATTCTTCGCGGATCGTTTTGCTGATGTTGTTCACGTCGACGGCCTCTCCGCGCATCTCGAGTTTTTCCGCCGTCGTTTCCGCTTTCGGAACGATGATCATGAGCAGCAGGTAAAACAGCACGCTCGATCCGAATGCAAACGCCAGCAGCACAAAACCGATGCGTATCCATACCGGGTCGACGTCGAAATAATAGCCGAGGCCGGAGCAGATGCCGCCGATCACGCGGTCGTCCGTATCGCGGTATAAACGACGGCGACGGTAAGCGCGGTATTCTTCTTCACGCTCTTTTTCTTTCTGGCGCTCTTGGTGTTCTTCGTGCGCTTTGTCTC
>CAMLEF010000354.1 GCA_946478675.1 uncultured Flavobacteriales bacterium
CTTTGTCGAGGCCTGCGCCTTCCTGGTATTGCGAGATGAACAGGTCGCGTGCGAGCGTGCGGGCCGTCAGCGTTACCGAATCACCGGGACAGATCGTGTCGTCGTCGACAGATGCTGCAACAACAGGATTGAAGCCGCCGTCGTTGTGCACGAGCACGTAGAAGCCCGCAGAAGTTGCGAAGCAGCAGCTGTTCTCCACCGTCACGGAATACGTACCGGAATTGAAGATCGTGACCGACTGCGTGGTGGCGCCGTTCGACCAGAGATACGAATCGCCGTGGTTCGCCGTCAGCACAACGCTGTCGCCGTAGCAGAATACGTTCGTGTCGTTGGCCGTGATCGAAGCTGAGCAAACCGACACGAGCGCCGATCCGCACGAGAGGCTGACGTCGTCGATGCGGAACTGCGGGCCAGAGATCGCCGAATTCGTGAAGCGGAGGAGCAGGTAGCAGGTAGCGGGCAGTCCGCTCACCGAACGCTGGTACCATTTCGCAGTGCCCGTTCCCGTCGGGAGTGCGGCGAACGAAAGCGTGGTCCAGCTGCTGCCGCCATCGACGCTGTAATCGACAACCATGTGCGATCCGTTTTCTGCGGTCGTGCTTTTAAAAACACCGAACGTCATGTCGATGAGCGAGCCTGCGCAGCTGTTGGTGCCGAGACGCCCGATGATAAACGTTTTGCCGGTGTTCAGGAAAATGTTGCCGTTGCCCGAAGCGCCGGTGTAACCCGTCGACGGTGTAGTGACGCGCACGTCGCCGGTGCCGGAATACGTCAGCGAATCCTGGTCGAATCCATTGGCCGTTTCATAAGAAGCGATGGACGGCGTACCGGAAGGCGTTCCCATCGTTTCCGTGAATTGTGCTTTTGCGCTTACGCCTGTGAGGAGCAGTGCGCCCAGCATCAACCGGAATAATGTTTTGCCGGTTGTCTTTTGTGTGAGTGTTGTTTTCATGGATGGTGTTTTGGTTTGAAACCCGGAACCGTTCCGGGTACGGAGCAAAACTATTTCCACGTTGATAAGAGAGTTTAAAAAACAGTTTATATATACGTATAAATAAGCTTAATTATGCTGTATTTGTTAACTGAGTTTATTTTACAATAAATTATATAAATAAAAATGTGATAAAATTTAAATGGATTGATATTTGAGGCACTGCTCAGGCTTGCGCTTCCTCATCCGGTAAAAAGAACAAGGCTTCACCCGTCATTGGGGAAGCCTTGTCTGTAAAATTCAAACGCTTACTGAAAACCGAAAATCAACTTGTGTGTTACCGCACGATGACCAGTCGGCCGCTTTGCAGCAGGTGATTGTCATTCTCGATGCGATAAACGTAAACGCCGTCCGGCAGCGGGAGGCTTACGGTGTAGTTGCCGTTCAACACGCTGCGATAAACTTCTCTGCCGGTTGCATCCGAAACGCTGAATGAAAGCGCGCCCGGAACCGTTTGGCTTTCGTTTACCCGGATATGCACTTCATCTCCGGTAGAAGGATTCGGATAGATTGCGAATGCGTTTTGCATCGTCGTTGCTTCGATGCCGGTGGAGAAATTCACGGTGACCGTATCGTTTTGCGTGCAGCCGTTTGCGTCGGTGATGACCACCGTGTAAGTTCCCGGCAGCGTATTCACCAGGTCTTCCGTTGTGCTGCCATCCGACCAGGCGTAGCTGTAATTCGGAGTGCCGCCACTGACGGACAGATCGGCGCTGCCATCTGCACAGGCGCCGCAGGAAGCCATCGTCGAAACGATCGAGCTCGTGATCGCGGTCGGTTCAGTAATGATGACGCTGGCGGTTTGCGTACAGTTGTTGTTATCGGTGATCGTGACAGAATAATTTCCTGCCGCAACATTCGAAAGATTCTGCGAAGTCGAACCGTCGCTCCAGCTGTACGTGTAGCCCGGCGTTCCACCGCTGACGGAAAGTGTCGCGCTTCCGTTTCCTCCGTTGCACAATGCATTGATCGCAGATGTTGAAGCAACTATTGCGCTCGGCTCATTGATGGTAACGCTTGCGGTTTTCGTGCAGCTGTTGTTATCGGTGATCGTGACGGAATAACTTCCTGCAGCAACATTCGAAAGATTCTGCGAAGTAAAACCGTTGCTCCAGCTGTACGTGTAGCCCGGCGTTCCACCGCTGACGGTAAGTGTCGCGCTGCCGTTCCCTCCGTTGCACAATGCATTGATCGCAGATGTTGACGCTACGATTGCCGCCGGTTCGTTGATGATGACGCTGGCCGTTTGCGTGCAGCTGTTGTTATCGGTGATCGTGACAGAATAATTTCCTGCCGCAACATTCGAAAGATTCTGCGAAGTCGAACCGTCGCTCCAGCTGTACGTGTAGCCCGGCGTTCCACCGCTGACGGAAAGTGTCGCGCTTCCGTTTCCTCCGTTGCACAATGCATTGATCGCAGATGTTGAAGCAACTATTGCGCTCGGCTCATTGATGGTAACGCTTGCGGTTTGCGTGCAGCTGTTGTTATCGGTGATCGTGACGGAATAACTTCCTGCCGCAACATTCGAAAGATTCTGCGAAGTCGAACCGTCGCTCCAGCTGTACGTGTAGCCCGGCGTTCCACCGCTGACGGAAAGTGTCGCGCTTCCGTTTCCTCCGTTGCACAATGCATTGATCGCAGATGTTGAAGCAACTATTGCGCTCGGCTCATTGATGGTAACGCTTGCGGTTTGCGTGCAGCTGTTGTTATCGGTGATCGTTACGGAATAACTTCCTGCCGCAACATTCGAAAGATTCTGCGAAGTAAAACCGTTGCTCCAGCTGTACGTGTAACCTGGCGTTCCACCGCTGACAGAAAGTGTCGCACTTCCGTTTCCGCCGTTGCACAAGGCATTCGCCGCAGATGTCGTAGCTACAATTGCGCTTGGTTCGTTAATGGTAACGCTTGCTGTTTGCGTGCAGTTGTTGTTGTCGATGATCGTTACGGAATAACTTCCCGCAGCAACATTCGAAAGATTCTGCGAAGTAAAACCGTTGCTCCAGTTGTACGTGTAGCCCGGCGTTCCACCGTTGACGGTAAGTGTCGCGCTGCCGTTTCCTCCGTTGCATAATGCATTGATCGCAGATGTTGAAGCAGTAATTGCGGTCGGTTCCGTCAGCGTCGCAGAAGCGGTTTGCGTGCAGCCGTGGCTGTCGGTGATGAGTACCGAATACGTGCCGGCGATAAGGCCGGAAATATTCTGCGAAGTTGCCGTATTGCTCCATGCATACGCGTACGGTGCTGTTCCGCCGCTCGTCGTTAACGTGACGCTGCCATTGCTGCCGCTGTTGCAGAGAATATTGGTCGATGCCTGTGACACGGTCAGCGCCGAAGGATCAGTGATGGTGATGGCGTTGATCGTGCCGCTACAGCCATTCGCCGAAGCGATCGTGAGCGAATAAGTACCGGCGGAAAGCCCGCTGATCGATGACGTGGTCGCGCTGTTGCTCCATGCATACGTGATCGGCGCAATGCCTTCACTCACATTCGTCGTGACCGATCCGTCGTTCATGCCGTTGCAGCTGATGTCGCTCACGGCATAAGTAAAGCCCACACCCGGGATCACGGAAAGATCGGAGCCGTTATCACTGCCGGTCGCGTTGGGTGAGCTCGCCACCACACGAATGCGATAGGCTGTGCCAACTGCAGTTCCTGCCGGTATCGTAGCGTTGATCGTTCCGGTTGTAGCGTTGCCGGGTAAAGTTCCGATCACTACCGGTGCTGCAAAGCTGCCACTGGCGTCGGAGAGCTCGGCGGTAAAAACGTTGGCTACGTTAAAGCTGCCGGTCGCGCTGTACGAAACCGTCGCCGGAGCGCCACTCGTTGTGCTCACGCAGAACGGCGCACCTGTAATGGTCGTCGTGCTGAGCGACACGGCGCCGAGCGTAGTGCCGTTGATCGCCGTGTTGTTGTTGATGCGGAAAGTGCCGGTCGAGCCCGACGCATTCCATCCGACGAGACGAAAGACGACGTTGCCACTCGCCGGAACCGTAACGGAGCCCGACAGCGTTTGCGTGAACGTGCTGCTCGAGCTGCTCGAGAACGGACTTCCGAAAACCGCGTAAGGACCACTGTTCACGCTGTATTCCATTTCGAAACTGCCGGGACCGGAGCTGCTGCGTTGCAAAGCGAGCACCATGCCCGTCACGTCGATCGTCGTAGAAGCATCCGCGTTGATCGTGAACGTGAAAAATTTGTTGGCGGCCACCGCAGCAGCTGCACTCGCAGTGCCGTCCCATCCGTTCGATGTGATGCCGCTCGTTACCGGGGCGGGCGCACCGAGGCCGGGGCCGCGCGAGATCTGCGTGAAGGTGGCGCCTGTTCCCGTGGGAATCGTGGCGAAAGCCTGCGTGGTTGAATTCCAACCGGCATACGTGGCGTTCGTGAAAGCGGTTTGGGCGTTTGCTTTGTTTGCCAGCAGCAGAAAAACGGCCAGCCGCAAACACCACGAAAAAGAAGAAAGAGTCCTCCTGGATGTGTTCATTGTACGTAAAAGTTTTAATTGCATTTGCCTTTCCGGGCGGTTTCGGATCAACGACTGATCCTGTAGGATATTCACCACGGAATTGATCGATTGCTTAGCGGTAGATCGATCAACGGAAGCAAAAGTAGAAGCGCTTCTCTTTCCTTACGGTGACAAAAGTCGCAGTAGAG
>CAMLEF010000355.1 GCA_946478675.1 uncultured Flavobacteriales bacterium
GCGCGTGCTGTCAACATTCACGCGAATGAAACGAATCGTCACGATACCTAAGCGCTCTCCGGCGATGGCGCAGATGAAATGTTCGCGGGTACCAACAAGCATGAAGCAGAGCTTCGCCTGCGGCAGAAATCCGCTGTCAACAACCTGATGCGGCATACGCAGGAATTATGGCAGCTGCTGCCGGCATCCCGCAATTCTGCTTTCGGCAACCGGGTCCGTCAGATGCGGAAGTTCACGGCAGGACTGAACCTCCCTCCGGACGAACGCTACTGGCGCTGGGCCGGCTTCACGCAGCCTGGCGAATTGAAAGCACTGCTCGCCGATCCGAAAGAAGCCGAATGGGAACACCTGCTCCGCAAAGAGCTGACGGAACATATTCGTCCCGGCGGTGATTTCAATGAAGTGCTTCATGCCGATATGAAAATCGTGCTCGAAGGCGACATGCTCGTCAAAGTCGACCGCATGAGCATGCTGCATGGTCTCGAAGTGCGTCCGCCGTTTCTCGATCACGAAGTCGTGGATTTCGTGATGCAGCTTCCCGCGGAATTCAAAATACAACCCGGCAACCGCAAGCGCATTCTCAAAGACACGTTCCGCGATTTGCTGCCTGCAGAAATTTTCACGCGGCGCAAGCAAGGCTTCGAAGTGCCGCTGCTGAAATGGTTCCGCAACGAATTACGCGGGCTCATCGATGAGCTGCTCGACGAAAAGTTCATCAAAGAGCAGCAGCTCTTCCACACCGAAGCGGTGAAACAATTGCGCAAACAATTGCACTCCTCCAATCCCGGCGACAGCGCGGCACGGATTTGGGGACTGATCGTTTTTCAATCGTGGTGGAAAAAATATTGCCGCAAAGGCAATTAAACCAGGGGCCGGCCAGTGGTCGGCCCCAACTCCGTGAATCACGGAGTATATTTGAATCATATGCCGAAAATTCTCCGTCTCATCAATCGTTTCAATCTCGGCGGTCCCACCTACAACGTGGCGTACCTGAGCAAATACCTCGCGCCGGAGTTCGAGACGCTGCTCGTGGGCGGCGATATCGACGAGACGGAAGGCAGCTCGCAGTTCATCACGAAAAAGCTCGGCCTGCAGCCCGTCATCATCCCGGAAATGAAACGCGAGATATCTCCGCGCAGCGACCGGGCGGCGTATAAAAAGATCAAGGCATTGATCCGCGATTTCAAACCGGACATCGTGCATACTCACGCGTCGAAAGCCGGCGCGCTCGGGCGACTGGCAGCGTATCATTCGAAAGTTCCGGTGATCGTTCACACGTTTCACGGGCATGTTTTTCATTCGTATTTCGGTAAAACGAAAACGGCGGTTTTCAAATCCATCGAGCGTTACCTCGCGAACCGCAGCGACGCGATCATTGCCATCTCGGAAAAACAAAAGCAGGAGCTTACAGCAGAGCACAACATTTGTCCGCCGGAAAAAGTGCGCGTCATTCCGCTCGGTTTCGATCTCTCCCGTTTTCGCGAGCACACGAATGAAAAGCGCAAAAATTTCCGCGACGAATATTTTCTCGACGACCATGAAATTGCCGTCGTCATCATCGGGCGACTGGTGCCGGTGAAAAATCATGCGCTGTTCCTCGAAGCGCTGCATGACGTGCTGCAAAAAACAAATGCACCGGTCCGCGCTTTCATTGTCGGCGACGGTGAAGAACGCGTTTCCATCGAAGCCAAAGCAAAGGAGCTCGGTTTTGATTTCGCAACGGAAAAAGCGCCGGGCAAAAAAACGTTGACGTTCACTTCGTGGATCCAGGACGTGGACCGCGTGCTGGCGGGCAGCGATGTTGTTTGCCTCACGTCGTGGAATGAAGGAACGCCGGTCAGTCTCATCGAAGCGCAGGCAGCAGGCAAGCCGATCGTTACGACGGATGTAGGCGGGATCGGGAATGTGGTGCTGCCCGGAACGACCGCCCTGCTGAGCGCTCCGGGTGCGCGCGAGCCTTTTGCGGCCAACCTGTTGCGGGTGCTGGAAGATGCCGAAAAGCGGCTGACGATGGGCGCTGCGGGATGGGCCAACGTGTCGGGCCGTTTTCATTATACGCGGCTGACTTCGGACGTGGCGCAGCTGTACCGGGAGCTGCTCGCGCGCAAAGGCTGAATTCTCCCTGTTTTTCCTACCTTTGGCCATAGCCACCGCGCCTTTCCTTTATGAAAAAATTTCTGCTGACCCGGCTTCCGTTTTTCGCGTTCGTTGCTTTCCTGATCTCCATGAGCAGTTGTAATGTTCTTAACCCGAACATCATGCTGCGCACTCCGAAAGGATATGTTTTCGATACGCTGGAGAAGGATACGACCATCTCCAAAGAATTTCGCCTTGCCGGCAACGACGTCATCGAATTCCGACTTTTTGCCAACGACGGTTTTAAATTGGTGGACGTCATTTCATCGAATTCAGGAAGCGGGTCCGGACCAAACGGAGCGTCGATCCTCCGCCAGGGGTTTGAATATACGCTCGACAACCATGGCGTGGTCAAGCTCCCGATCATCGGTGAAGAAAACCTTTCCGGGATGACCATCCGCGACGCCGAAGCGTACCTGGAAGAACGCTATTCGGAATATTACGTCAAGCCGTTCGTCATTCTGAAGGTGGTCAACAAGCGCATTATCGTTTATCCCGGCGAGCCCGGCATGGCCAAGGTAATCTCCATCTCGAATAACAATACTACGGTCAACGAAGCCATTGCACTTGCTGGCGGCATCAGTGCGGATGGGAAAGCTTACAACGTCAAGCTCATCCGTAAAACCGATGATGCGAAGAGGCCTTATAAAGTGTACAAGCTGAACCTCGCGAAAATCGAAACAGGGCTCACGCAGGGAAATACCATCGTGCAATCGGGCGACATGATCTACGTGGAGCCGCGCAGGCAGATTGCCGGAAGGGCGCTTCGTGAGGTAACTCCGATCATCACACTCGCCACGAGCCTCATCACTTTCTATTACGTGATCACCCGTCTCTGATCGTTCCGCATGCTGCAGGCCCAGTTGAATGACCGGAACGAAACGCTCGAACGTTACAAAGAGCGCCTCACGAATTTCAGCGGCGAGTTCGAGCTCGGGCTGTTCCTCTATATTGCCCGTCGTTCCCTGTTGTGGGTCCTCTTTTTCTTTGTCCTTTCCCTGACCGGCGCCTGGTTGTATTTGCGCTATACGCAGCCGATGTTCGAATCATCGGCCGTGATGCAGATCAATAACGACAACACGGCCAAGATGCTCAACGTGCAGAACCTGTACGAGCTGGAGGATCCCAATGAGCTGGCCAGCGCGATCGAGATGATCCGCTCGAAAGAGTTTATGCTTCGCGTGCTCAAGCGCCTGCCCGTGCAGGTCAGCTATTATGCGCAGGGCACGTTCAAAACGAACGAGCATTACAAATCGTCGCCTTATACCGTCGGCATCAACATCAAGTCGGAAGAGATCTACAACACCCGCATGGACATCACCTTCGACGCGTCGCTCGCCGGGGGAGATATTTCCTATACGTTCCAGGGGAAACCATACAAGCAACATTTCCGACTGAACGGCTGGGTCGAATTTCCGCAGATCTCGCTGCTGATCACCGCCGATACGAAACGGCTGCGCGAGATGCTGAACTCCGCGTCCGGCGCCAACCATTATTATTTCGTCGTCAATTCGATGGAAACGCTCGCGGGTGATTATGCGTCCCGCGTGAATGTCGTGCTGGCGAACGAGGCGGCCAAAACACTGAAGATCTCCTTCACTGACAACAACCCGCTGAAAGCTTACGATGTGGTGAACGCGATCACGCAGGAATTTATTTCTTACGATGTCGAACGCCGCAGCGAAAGCGCCAACAAAGTCCTGGCCTTCCTCGACGAGCAGATCAAAGGCATTTCCAAAGAGCTGCAGGCCTCCGAGGATTCCATCAAGAAATTCCGGGATGAAAAGCATATCCGCGATGACGAGTCGATGAACGTGTTCAACATGACGCGTTACGGCGCCGTCGACGACCAGCTCACGAAGGTGCAGCTCGACGATTTCGTGCTCGGCCAGATCCAGCTGAAGCTGAAGGAAAAGAATCTCGATATCGAATCGATGCTGTCATTGCTTTCGGGAACGGAAAACGCGCAGGTGCTGTCGACGCCACTCAACAACCTCTATCGCCTGATCACGGAACGCGATGAAGCGCTGTACTCCGTTACGCCCAACAGCGAAGTCATCAAAGCCTACAATTTCCAGATCGAGGTCCAGAAGAAGCTGCTCATCTCCAGTGTCGACGCCCTCAAAACGCAATCGGAGATCCGTAAACAGGCCCTCGAGCAGAAGCTGGCGCAATACGGCGGCCGTCTCCCCCAGTCCGGCGAAAATCCGTACGAATACACCGGCCTGAAACGCATCTACGGCATCAACCAGGACCTGTACACGGAGCTGCAGAAAGAAAAAAACGAATATTCCATTTACGTAGCCGGCTTCACCTCGAAGCACGTGGTGCTGGAAAAGCCGATCGTTCCTCCCGGGCCGGTCAGCCCCAGCCGCAACCGCACGCTGGTTACCGCCATTCTCATTGCGTTGCTGGCGGCCATCGTGCTCATCATCGCGCGTTACCTGCTGCACGATTCCATCAACTCGCTGAACGAGATCATGAAGCATACGAACGCT
>CAMLEF010000356.1 GCA_946478675.1 uncultured Flavobacteriales bacterium
CCGCCGTGATGCAAATCGCGGCGGGCTTTTTAATGGGGGTTACGAATTACGAATCGGTACGAATATACGAATCGCTTATGCGGGAGGGTGCGAATTACGAATCGGTACGAATATCCGAATCGTTTATTCAAGGAGTAATAATATTCGCGGTATTCGTAACCATTTGTAATTCGTAACCCCAGCGGTATTCGTATCAATTCGTAACTCCTTTTCGTAATTCGGATATTCGTAACGATTCGTAATTCGCACCCGCCTCCCCATTCGCGGTATTCGTAACGATTCGTAATTCGTAACCCTTTGCACATATTGACGATCTCTTGTCCCTTCCTGCCCTCCTATTGCTTTTACATGCAAACAACACTACCTTTAACATGGCATTACACATTTTTCACCCGTCCGCGGGATTTTAAAACACAAGTTCCATGATACTCAAACGCCCCATCGCGTTGTTGCTGTTGCTGCTTTGTCCTTTCGTGGCGCTGCATGCACAGCTGAACGTGAACACTGCGGCAACCGCCAACCAGCTCATCCAGTCGCTGGTGGGTAACGGGCTTACCGTCTCCAACGTCAACCTCAATTGCCCGACCGGCGCATACGGAACGTTCACCAACGGTAACACCACCAACCTCGGCATCAACTCCGGCATCATTCTCACTTCCGGTACAGCCAACGTCGGCGGTTCGGCTTCCAACTTCGCGAGCGTCTGCAACGGCACCTCGCTGAACGACCCGGACCTGGTTTCCCTCGACCCGCTCGCCACCAACGACGTCTGCATCCTCGAGTTCGACATCGTTCCGAAATGCGACTCGCTGCAGATCCGTTTCGTCTTCGGCTCCGAAGAATATCCGGTGTTCGTCAACTCCATCAACGACCTCTTCGGCTTCTTCGTCACGGGGCCCAATCCTGCAGGCGGAAACTACACCGGCCTCAACATTGCCACACTGCCCGTCGCCGGCAACCCGTATGTGTCGATCAACAACGTCAACAACGGAAATTCCAACACGGGCCCGTGCGTCAACTGCGCATACTACGTCGACAATACCGCGGGAACATCGATCCAATACGACGGCATGACGACAGTATTAACGTCGAGCCTGTGGATGGTGCCTTGTCAAACGTATCATTTCAAGATCGCCATTGCCGACGCTTCCGACTGTGTGTATGACTCGGGCGTGTTCGTCGACTTCCTGCAATGTTCCACTGCATTTAACTACACAACATCGAGCACGCCGGATCAATGCAACAGCTGCACCGGCACAGCGACGGTGAACATGACAGGAGGAATTCCGCCGTACACGTATCAATGGCTGCCCACCGGCGGCAACAGCGCAACAGCGACGAATCTCTGTGCAGGAACGTACACCGTGCTCGTGCAGGATCAGTCGTCGTGCAACATTCCGGACACGGTGATCATTACCGTCGCCAACCAGGGATCGCTCAACACGCAGTCAGCGCAGGTGAACGCGACCTGCAACGGCAGCTGCGATGGTTCCATCACCGTTACACCGACAGCAGGTAATCCGCCGTACACGTACACGTGGACACCAAACATCAGTGCAACGAATACGGCATCGAACCTTTGCGCCGGCAGCTACACCGTCGATGTTGCCGACGCTACCGGCTGCACCAGCCAATACACGTACACCATCACACAACCGGCAGCAGTAACGCTTTCGCTCACCGGTAACGATTCCATTTGTACCGGCAACAGCACGACGATCACCGCAGCGCCCGGCGGAGGAACAGGTCCGTATACCGTCAGCTGGGACAACAGCCTGCCGAACGGAACTTCGCAAACCGTTTCTCCGAATGCGAACACACTTTACACCGCAACGTTAACCGACGCGAACGGCTGCAGCATTCAGCAAACGTTCTCCGTAACGATTGCACCGGCACCGACAGCAGCATTCGTTTCCGGCACCGGCGATTGCGCACCGGTAACGGTTCAATTCACGGACAATTCACAAGGCGCGATCACCAGCTGGCTCTGGGATTTCGGCGACGGCGGCACTTCGACACAGCAGAGCCCCGTCTACACGTACAACACGCCCGGCACTTACAACGTATCGCTCGTCGTGGCGAACGGCTCTGCCACCTGCTCCGACACGATGATCATTAACGGTGCAGTTGTCGTGGATCCGACACCGGTTGCGAACATCAGCGTAGAGAATGCGAATGTCAGCGAGCTTTCCCCGGACGTCACTTTCGATGATCTTTCTTCCGGCGGGACGAGCTGCGTGCTCTACTTCGGCGACGGCGATTCGCTCAACGTCTGCAATTTCGGTTCCATCACGCACACGTATCAAACCGCAGGCACGTATACCGCGATGTACGTCATCACGAACGCGGGCGGCTGCGCAGACACGATTTACCTCACGGTAGTCGTCGAAGAAGAAACCACCGTTTACATTCCGAACGCCTTCACTCCGAACGGCAGCGGTAACAACGAAACGTTCCTCGCGTACGGCACGAAAGTCGACCAGTTCGACATGTGGGTGTTCGACCGCTGGGGAAATTTACTTTTCCATTCGAACGACATGAACAAAGGCTGGGACGGCACGTACAAGAACAATCCCTGCCAGGAAGACGAATACGTTTGGAAAGTGATTTACACCGATACGAAAGGCAAGAAACATCGCGTCATCGGATCGGTGGCGTTGGTGCGTTAATCCATTTTCAAAAAAAAGAAAGGCCCGGGCAGATTTGTCCGGGCTTTTTTCATGCAATTCTTTCCGGGGAATAATTGGTGCAGGATCGATTTCGCCGACGTCAATGGTGGAACGGCGCCGTACTCATTCAACTGGAGCCACAACCTGCCGAACAACGACACGAACCAGATCGCACCTTCCGTAACGACGATCTACACGGTGGTCGTAACGGATGCGAACGGTTGTGTTTCGCAACCACAGCAAACGCTCGTGAAAGTCGTCGACGTTCCGGATGCAGCGTTCGCTTCCGTGACCGGTGCCTGTCCGCCGCAAACGCTCTGGTTCAACAACCTTACCGACAGCGCCGTCACCTATCTCTGGAATTTCGGCGATCCCGCTTCGGGCAGCAACGACACGTCGAGCGCGTTCGCACCATCGCACACGTTCAACACCGGCGGCGATTTCACCATTACACTCATCGCGACCAACATGTACGGATGTTCCGACACGTTGGTCGTGTCCGGCGGAGCTTCGCTGCTGAATTCACCCGATGCCGGCATCAGTCCCGGCGTCAATTTCCTGACGACGCTCGATCCTACCACGCTCTTCTACAACCAGACCACCGGCGGCAATTATTACTACATCGATTTCGGCGATGGCGATACGCTTTCGACGACAAGCTACGGTCCGTATTCGCATACGTACGACAGCGTCGGCGTGTATCACGTCATGATCATTTCCTGGAGCAGCGACGGTTGCCCGGATACGGCGTGGACCTGGCTCACCGTTGAAGATCCGACGTCGTGCTACGTACCGAATTCCTTCACGCCGAACGGCGACGGTGTCAACGATGAATTCATGGCGTACGGTGTCAACGTCAGCGAATTCGAGCTGCTGATTTTCGATCGCTGGGGAAATTTAATTTTCTCCACGACCGACATCAATCACGGATGGAACGGCACGTACAAGGAAAACAAATGCCAGGAGGATGTCTACGTCTGGCGCTTAAAGTACACCGACATTTTCCACAACCGTTACGAGAAGATCGGGCACGTGTCGCTGGTGCGGTAAATCAATTTGCTAATGTGCTAATGCGGGTAATGTGCTAATGAAAAAAGTCCCCGCTTGTTCGAGCGGAGTCGAGAACTTATTGCATTGGAAAGCGAAAGGTTCCCGACTCCGCACAAACCAAAGGACAGTTGCCACGCGCTGAAATGTGCGCATTAGCACATTGCGCACATTAGCAAATCAGCACATTAAAGCGCCTCGGCCACGACCTCATTCACCCCGGGCACCAATCGTTTAAGGAGCGCTTCGATGCCGGCTTTGAGCGTGATGGTAGAGGACGGGCAACCGCTGCAGGCGCCGCGCAGCTGAACGGTGACGATGCCGTTTTCAAAGGAGCGGAACGTGATGAGACCGCCATCCTGTTCGACGGCCGGACGAATATATTGCTCGAGCACTTCCACGATCTTCGTTTCCGTTTCATTCTGCGGCGCAGCGTGCTCGGTGAAAACCGTTGTCGTTTTTTTGAAGGAGCTGTCAGTAGCGACTTCCTGCGAAGGCAATTCTTCGATCACCGCATTTCCTTTGTTCAGGTATTCGCGCAAAAATTCGCGCATCTCGAGCAGCACGTCGTCCCACGTTACGATATCGCTTTTGGTCAGCGTGATGTAATTCGCAGAGATAAAAACGCCTTTCACGAATGGAAACTGGAACAGCTTCGCCGGCAGCGGGGCCTTCTTCGTCTCCGCCGCATTCAGGTATTGCGCCGTCGCACCTTCTGCGATCAGCATGCGGTTCGCCACGAATTTCATCGACGCCGGGTTGGGCGTGCTCTCGGCGTAAATCACTACGGGAATCTGTTTCGTTTCCATGAGCACAAAGTTACGGCATCAAAGCGCAGGGTCTGTTGCCGGAGAAAAGAAGAATAGATATTTCCTATAACGAAAGCGCCCCGGAAGAGTGGCG
>CAMLEF010000357.1 GCA_946478675.1 uncultured Flavobacteriales bacterium
AGCTCATCGTGCATACCGATCACGGCGCGCCGAACTTCAAGCTGATCGCGATCGACTTTGCGCACCCGGAAGAGAGCGCGTGGAAAACGATCATCCCCGAATCGGAGCACATGCTGCAGGGCGTAACGATGGCCGGCGACAAATACGTTGCGAATTATCTCGTCGACGTAAAATCGGAGCTGAACATTTTCGATCACAGCGGTAAAATGGAAGGCGCGATCCCGCTGGAGAAAATGTGCGCGGTGAGTGAAGTCAGCGGCGACAAAAAAGACAGCCTGCTCTTCATCGGCGTAGCGACGTTCACGGCTCCTCCGTCCATTTACAAATACAACCTGAACACGAAGCAATCGACGACGTATTTCAAGCCGACCTTCGATTTCAAATCCGAAGATTACGAAACGGAGCAAGTGTTCTACCCGAGCAAAGACGGCACGAAAGTCCCGATGTTCATCACGCACAAAAAAGGCATCAAGATGGACGGCAACAACCCGTGTTTTCTCTTCGGCTATGGCGGTTTCAATTCGCATTACGCGCCGGAGTTCCGCATCGATCGCGCAGTGTTCCTCGAAGCGGGCGGCATCTATTGCGTGGCGAACATCCGCGGCGGCGACGAGTACGGCGAGAAGTGGCACCAGGGCGGCATTCTCTGCAACAAACAAAACGTATTCGACGATTTCATCGCGGCAGCAGAATACCTCATCGCGCAGAAATACACGAGCAAAGACAAGCTCGCCGTGCAGGGCCGTTCGAACGGCGGATTGCTGATCGGTGCAGTGGAAACGCAACGCCCGGATCTTTTTAAAGTCTGCATCCCGATGGTGGGCGTGATGGACATGCTGCGTTACCACAAATTCACGATCGGCCGTTACTGGTCGAGCGATTACGGCCTGAGCGAAAACAAAGACCAGTTCGACTGCCTCTACAAGTATTCGCCGCTGCACAACATCAAGGAAACGAATTATCCTGCGACGCTCATCACCACAGGCGACCACGACGACCGCGTTGTTCCTGCGCACTCGTTCAAATTCGCCGCCACGATGCAGGAGAAACAGCAGGGCGACGAGCCGGTTCTCATCCGCATCGACAAAAACGCAGGCCACGGCTCCGGCAAACCGACGGACAAGCAGATCGAAGAGTTTGCGGATATCTGGGCGTTTGTCTTCTACAATTTGGGAATGACGTATTGATTGAAATTTTCGGATTGCCGATTGCCAATCGGAAAATTTTTACGTTAAAAAAAAGAACAGCCGGTCCTCCTAACGACCGGCTGTTTCTTTTTTTTAAACGGCGTACTGCAGATTACCGGCTGCGCCTGCATTTTACATAGCAGATTACGCTAACCACTCAATTTTGCCGGCCGTTAAATAAAAAATGATTTTTCAGCAGTTTTTACTCCCTATCATTACTCACTAATTATTTACAAACCATCTAACTTAAAAATTATACATGAAATTTAATTTACGAAAACTGCTGACGGCCATGTTTATCGGCGCGGCCGGGCTATCGCTGCAGGCCCAGATCGGCAATTACAATCCTAATGCAGGTACGCTTGTACTGCCTCCGGGCGGAAGCGGCATCGCCACACCGGGATGCTTCGTTCCGCTGCCGACCCAGCAATCGGGAACGTATTATTACACGTACACTACCAGCGGAACTTCGCTTGCCTCCTCGATTTCGATGTCGGCAACTTCCTCGGGCTCGACGATGACCAACTATGCGCCAAGCACGCCGTTCTATTTCAACGGCAACAACATCAAGATGAACGTTACACTGGCATCGAATGCCCAGTTCTGCGCTTCGCAGGTGATCAACTATACCATTTACAAGTGGACCGGCAGTAACTACGCTACGTATTGCGGCTATACGCTTACGGTAGTCTGCCGCGACGATTCGAAAGACAATTTCATCGTGCAGAGCAGCGGCATGTACTACGCTGCGAACGATTACACGATCGACAGGCAATACTGGGATGCGACACTCGGCAGCTGGCAATATGAAGACATCACGCCGGTTGGCGGATGGGGCGGTGTGCAGGTCGACGGATGGCTGGCGTCGGTGGATTACAACACGGACCAGATTTTCTTCAAGGGCCGCGACATGAAAGTGTACAACATCTACAAGTCGGGCGGCAACTGGTACCTCGGGCTGCTCAATGCGAGTGCCAACAATGTAGCCGGCTGCATCCGCTATCGACAGGACGGGCTCTTCTATCTCGGCACCGATGGAAAGGTGTATCATCTCTACTGGAATTCCGGCTGGCAGTTCGAAGCGATCACGCCCTGGTCGGGATGGACGGCAACCGCATATATAGGTGCGATTAATTTCTCATCGGGCTGGGCCTATACCGGCGACGCCATGGAACTCGCAGACTGGCCGGCTACCAACATTTATTTCCGTTCAACAACGAACAAAATCTACAACCTTGTGGGCTCGACAGGTTCCTGGGGGCTCGGGCAAATTTCACCGGCGGGCGCTGTCGATTGCGCGGGCGACATGACGACAGACAATACCGGCGTTTATTACCGCGGCACCGACAATTTCGTGCATCGTCTTTATTGGGGCTCGTCGAGCTGGATGTACGACGCCATGCCGACATCCAATCTTTCTACCGGCAACACCGAGGGACATCTTTCCAAATTTGCGGGCGAGAACCGTGTATTCTACCGCGGAACGGACGGACTGCTGTACAACGTTTACCAGAACGGCTCAACGTGGGACGTTTTCCCGCTCGATTATTCTGTGAATACGATTGCGGGAGACGTGCTCTGCGCGGACGGAAAAGTATTTTTTGTTTCGACCGATAACCGCGTGCATAATTTCTGGTGGAGCGGCTCGGCGTGGGTCGATAACGCGCTGACCTATTCTATCGCAAACGCGAAAGGCTGCTCACGCAATTACCGGCTGGAAGCGCCGGAAACAGCTCCCTTTGCAACGGCCGTTGAAAATACCATGAAGCTGTATCCGAATCCTGCGAAGGCAACGGTGCATCTGCAATATGAAAACGGCGCGCCGGTGCGGTATGACATTTACACGGTCACCGGCCAGCGCATCCAATCCGAACAGCTGAACGGCGATTCATCAACAGGTGCGCAAATCGATATCAGCGGACTCTCAGACGGCATATACCTGCTGTCGGCAGAGTTCAGCGACGGTCACCATGAAACGCAACGGCTGATCGTTCAATAACGCTTCTTTAAACGAACAAATCCCAAAGCGCAGAACTTTGGGATTTGTTTTTTTATTCCAGGGTTGATTACCCGCGATTGCCTTCGATCGGTTTTGCCGGCGCCCAGCAGCCTTCGTATTTGAACGCAAGCTTCGCGTAATAATCCGTGCTGTAGAACGCCACGCGGTCGAATGTTGCGTCGATCTCCGACTGGTCGATGTTGTCGGTTTCGCGGAGGTTGAGAATATAGAGCCAGTCTCCTTTTTTGCAGATGGAGCAGCCGACGATTTTGTAGTTGATCTCGAGAATGTCGGTGAGGAATTCGAGCTGCTTCTTTTCCGGCATGGCGCAGAGCGGGCTCATCACCTGCAGGTAAAATTTTCCGGGGTTCGCATCAAAGGCGAAGACATCGATCCAGACGCTGGCGTCTTTCAGCTTGTACGACCATTGGCCGGGCTTTTGTCCGCGGCAGAGTGCGGGGTCTACTTTCAATCCGGCGATGCTGGCTTCGATGAGCGGAGAAACCTGTTCGATATTCATGGGTGTAAGTTTGAGTTGGTTGTTGCGGCCAAATTAAACGTTCGGCAGCAGTTGCGCAATGATAGCATCCGATCGGAGGGCCGGCAATGCAGAGCGGCAGTTGCGAAACCACAGAGGAACACAAAGTTTTTTCACAGAGATACACAGAGAAAAAAACATTGTGCCCTCTGTGAAAAACCTCTGTGTAACTCCGTGGTTAATAGCTACAGCATCCCGAACTGCTGACGCCTCATCACATTACCAGACTCTCCGCGAGCTGCACAAAATCTACGCCGTCGAAGTTGCCGGAAGTCATCAGCAGGAGCACGCTGTTGTCCCAGTGTTTCTGCTGCAGCGCTTTCACCAGCTGCGACGAATCGGTGGACACGTTCAGGTCTTCCCGTGCGAAAGCGGACTTCACCTGCGCTTCGGTGATGGGCGGAAGCTTCTTGTGCGCGATGGTATGCGGGTTGAAATAAACGTACGCTTCATCCGCTTCGTTCATCGCGCCGGCGTATTGTTCGAGGAATTCTTTCGTGAGCGAGCTGAACGTATGCAGCTCCATGCAGGCGACGAGCTTCCGTTTAGGGAATTGTTTTTTCACCGCAGCAGTAGTCGCTTTCAGCTTCGAGGGCGAATGCGCAAAATCTTTGTAACAATTGAACGTGCCGGATTTGCGCACCAGCTCGAGACGGCGCGCCGCCCCATTGAACGATTGGATCGCTTCGTCGAACTGCGCATCGGTCACGCCCATGGCTTTGCACAAACGACGCGCGCCTTCCGAATTCATCAGGTTGTGATCGCCGAAGATGAGCAGCGGAATGCGTTTGCCCTCGCGCAGCAAATACGTCGTGCCGTCGACGATCTCATGCGGAGGAACGCCGTAAGGTTGTTTCGAAATATCCTTCCGCGCGCCTTC
>CAMLEF010000358.1 GCA_946478675.1 uncultured Flavobacteriales bacterium
GACAGCGTCGATCTTTCTGCGTGGATGACGTCGACCGATGTGCTCATTGCTTTCCGCAACCACGGTCATTTCGGCCAGGCGCTGTACATCGACAACATCAATCTTTCGCCGATGGTCGGCATTGCAGAAGTTACTTCTCTGAATGGAAACGCAGGGCTTTATCCGAATCCTGTGATGAGCGGCGCAACGCTTACACTGCTGAGCGACCGGGAAGAAACATTCACGGTAGAGATCTTCGATTCCGAAGGACGGTTATTGCTGCGCGAGCAACATCGCAACGGCGATCAGTTCCAGCCGTGCGCTTCGAATCTTGTTCCCGGAATTTATTATTACCGCTTAAGCAGCGACACGATGATCCGCAACAGCAGTTTTATTGTGCGTTAGCATGTCGGGTGTTGCGGTGTTGGGTGTTAACACCGACACCAAAAATTAAAAGGCCCGGAGTTCATCGCTCCGGGCCTTTTGTCAACCGGCTCCCACACCGGTTAACCCAACCAACTGACCCTAAATAGGCTTTTTAATATCGGGCGTAATGAAACCTACATTCGTGATCTCACCCGTCACTACCTTGATTCCTTCCACCGAATACGGCTGTTCGGAATCCGGCAGGTAAACATTCAACGTATACTCACCTTCCTGCACTTCGCGGAAAAGAAACTGTCCGTTCAATGCGTCGACGTGAGTCGTGTGCAACGCAAGATGGTTCTGCAGCGTGACGACTGTTCCGGGAACAATCACCGTGATCACTCCGGTCACGCCGGTCATTTCATCCTGCGGTTCATTGTTGACCATTGCTGAGTTTTGTTGCGGCGCAACTTTTTCGTGCGTCGTAAAATGTTTCAGCGGTAAGGCCAACAGCATCGTGATGATCAAAAACGTTTTCATGGCTGTGGCTTTTTAATGGTCGTGTGTAGAATTTTCTCTACGATTTTCCTCAAAATGTGTATCGGAAACTCAGGCCGGGATCGATCGCTCCGTAGCCGTACCGATAAAAATCAAAGAACGGTTTGATGTCCAGCCCGAGCGCAAACGGGATCGCCTGGAACTTGTATTCGAGACCGAAAATTCCGTCGATACCGAACGAGGGACCGGTGTACACATATTCGTATTGCGGGTGGTAATAACCCCAGCGATCGTAGTAACCGTAGCGGCCCCAGCGATCGTACAGCCCGATGTGTCCGCCAAGACCGTAATAGATATTGAAGCCGGCGGTGTTGAACACGGGCGTGAAGCGTTCATAGAGTGCGGTAATCGTCAGTGCGCGGTAGCCGCTACCAATGATACCTTCGAAGTATCCGCTGCCCGCGCCGGTGCGGATCGTAAGGCCGAAGTCGGGTCCGAAACGCAGACCGATGCCGGTGTTGTAACCTGCGGATTGCGCAGGAAGCACGGTGATCCCCGACAGGAACAGGATCGCGACGAGCGCTGTTTTTGCTGCTGCTTTTTTGAGGATGGTTTTCATGGGTTGTCTTCTTTTTGCGGGGCTGTTCACCCGTCTGTTTCTGTTGCAATTCTACGCCGGTCCTTTTCCTGCGTTCTTCTTTTTTCGACCCTTTACGGGAATCTTTCGATCATTCGTTCCGTTGCTGCGAACGAATAGGCAATATATTTGCTGTATCCCGCTAAAAAACTTCAACCAACAACTACAGTTATGCAGTGCCTGATCATTGATGACGACGAAATGGTTCGCATCGACCTCGAAAACCGTATCAGCCGTATGCCCGGATTACAACTTGCCGCAAGTTGTGCTACCGCAACACAAGGCGCAGGCTTCCTGATGGGAAATAAGATCGATCTCATTTTTCTCGACATCCAACTCCCCGACATGGACGGCCTCCAGCTGCTGGATACGCTGACCTCTCAGCGACCGAGCATCATTCTCGTCACTGCGAAAAAAGAACACGCCGCACGCGCCTTCGATTATGAAGTCACCGACTTCCTCGTCAAGCCGTTCAGCGACGACCGTTTTATGAAAGCCGTGATGCGCGCTTCCCGCCAGCGTCAAAACGGAAGCAGCAACGGCGCGACAGCCGATCACATTTTCGTGCGCGTTAATTCCGTTCTCGAAAAAATTTCGCTGTCAGATATTCTATATGTAGAAGCGATGGCCGACTACGTGCAGATCCAGGGCACGAAGCAACGTTACGTCGTTCACTCCACGATGAAAGCCATCGAGCAATCGCTGGACCCGAACCGTTTTTTCCGCGTGCACAACTCGTACATCGTGCGTCTCGACAAGATCAGCCGCATCGAAGACAACTGCGTGGTGATCGGCGACAAAGTAATTCCCGTGAGCCGCGCGAAGATCAAAACGCTGCTCAGCCAGATCAACATGCTGAAAGGCCAGTAGCAAAGCATCGACAGATTACCGCAAACGATCGAAACACCCGGGTAAAAGAACCGCCCGGGTGTACTTTTACCCATTCGTCTGCGTTAGAAGGAAAAGTAAAGACGAGTGTAGTTCCCCCGATAACCCACCGACCCAATCCTGAGTTATGGCTGGATATAACCATATTCACCTGGAAGAGCTGGAGGAGCTGGCCAAAGGAAACAGCCAGTTCATGACGCGCATGCTCAGCGCATGTTGCCAGCAATTGCCCGGGCTGCTCGATCAGCTCGAAGCCGCCCTGCGCGATCACGACGTGGAACTGATCAAGAGGACCAGTCACCGCATGGCGCCCACCTTTCATTATCTTGGCAGGAAAGATCTCGGCGAAATGCTCGAGGCGCTCGAAAACTACACAGAGCCGGAAAGCGTTTTAAATGAAAAAGCCGCCGCCCTGCTCACCGAAGCGCGGCACGTGCTTTCGGATGCCTGCGAAGCTTTGAAAACGACCCAACAGTAATGCGCTTCACGATAACGGGAAAAGTTCTGCTCGGGTTCCTGCTCCTCGCCGCCGCGCTGAGCACCGCGCTCTTTTTCACGTATCGCAACCTCGACCACGTCACCGATTCCGTCAGCGTCGTCGGAGAGCCGAGCCGCAAATTCCAGGAATGGAAATCTGCCGTGCAGGAACTGAACAACGCTTCCGCGCACGCCGACAACTGGAAGGTAAATCACAAGCGGCAGGAGCTCGAGATGATCGACAGCAGCCGCAGCATTATCTTCCGCGCGCTCACCACGCTGCGGGTGCTCAACTATCAGGAGAATGCGGCCGCAGCAGCGATGAGCGACAGCCTGCGCTATCTCACGAACACCTGGTTTGAAAATCTCGGCAACCGCATTGCGCTCGAAGACAGCCTTTCGCCGGGACAGCTCGTGGTCGACAACATCCTCAAAGAAATGGCCGAGCGCGAAACGGATGCCGTTCCGGATTCTGCGCTCAATGCATTACCGGCTGCTCCGCGTGAAGTAAAAGACAGCAGCACCATCGTGGTGAAAGAAGATCATTTCTGGCAGCGCATTTTCCGGAAACATAAAACACCGCAGGCCGAAAGCGATACTGCGACGGCCCAGGCGCAGCTCTCACCCGACACAACGCTGAAACGTTTGCCGAAAGTGAAAGTCGTCGAGACGGCGCGCATCCGTGAAGCGATCCGCACGGGACAGGAAACGGAGCAAAGCCAGCGCGAAGAACGGCTGCTGGAAGAAATGACATTGCTGCGCAACGAGCACGCCATCAACGAACGCATCTCGCGCCTCACCGACCGTTACGAAAAGATCATCGCTGCGGAAACGGAGCTGCTGCTGCTTTCCGCCACCAAAGCTTCCGTGGCCGGCACGCGTTCGGTCATGCTGTGGATGTCGGCGATCGCGTTGTGCTTCGTCATTGTATTCGTGCTCGCCATCCAGCGCGACGTGATCCGCGACCGCAAGCTGAAGATCCATCTCGAGCAGGCGCGGCGCAGCGCAGAGAATCTCGCGAAAGCGAAAGAAGAATTCCTCGCCAACATGAGCCACGAGATCCGCACGCCGCTCAACATTATTTCCGGATTCACCTCGCAGCTGCTGCAATCGCCGCTCGAAGAAAAACAGCGCATGCAGGCGGAAGGCGTTCACCGTTCGTCCGAACATTTGCTCTCGCTGGTGAACGACATTCTCGATTATTCGAAAATGCAGTCGGGAAAAATGGAGATCGAGCAGATCGGCTTCCGTCTTTCCGATCTCGCGCACGATCTCGACGCTGCGTTCGGCGCGGTGGCAAAACAAAAAGGGCTCGGCTTTTCCGTTACAGTTTCAGAACAGCTGCCGAAAATTCTCATCGGCGATCCCGTCCGCATCCGGCAGATCTTGTTCAACCTCATCTCGAACGCGATCAAGTTCACTGCGAAAGGAAGCGTGCACGTTGTGATCGCCGGCGACAGCTACGGGCAGCTTGAAATTTCCGTCACCGACACCGGCATCGGCATCTCGAAAGAAAAAATCAAAAGCATCTTCGAAGCGTTCACGCAGGCCGACAGCAGCATCTCGCGACGTTTCGGAGGAACGGGACTCGGCCTCAGCATCACGAGCCTGCTCATCGAGAAAATGGGCGGCACCATCGACGTCAGCAGCGAGCCGGGACAAGGATCCACCTATAAAGTGATGTTCCCGCTGCTGCCGGGCGCCACTTCCGATCGTCCTGCCGGCGTGCAGGAACAGCCCGCGA
>CAMLEF010000359.1 GCA_946478675.1 uncultured Flavobacteriales bacterium
CGTCGGTAATCACCGTGCTGATGAATTGCGTCGTTGCCCCGGTGATCTTCGCGTAAACCGCCACGGGAGAAGCCGCGAAATTCAGCTGTGCACCGGGCGAGAAATTTTTGATGCGCACGATCACTTCTTCATTGGCGGAATAGCAGTTGCCCTGCACCGGCGCCACCAGCGCAATCGCACCAATGTCCATGCTCGCGCTGAATTCATCCGCACCGATATCCGGGGCCGTCTCACGCACTTCGTAATCGAAATCCGTCGTCACGTACGCGAGCGGAATGGCGCGACCGTTCAACCCGAGCTCATTGACGTGAAGGTTCGTCGTTGAAGCAAACTGCGGATCGAGCGCTACCGATCCGGAATCCTGGCCCGTCGCCATTTGCCAGTCGCTGAGCGTGCTGTAATTGCTCGCACCGCCGCATCCCGCAAAACCCTGTGTCGCATTCGCCACGAAGAGGTCGTTTGTCTTGGACATGGAGCCGCCGTTGCCGATCATTCCCGCATCCGGTGAGGCCCAGCAGAAATGTCCTGCAGGAGCAATTTGCGCAGCCGTGGCGTTGCAGAAAATATTGTTGCGGACATGCATCTGCGGACCATTTGTGGTACCGATCTCGAAGCAGGTCGAAGAAGAAGTGGCCGCGCTGCCGTCGATCAGCACGCTGTTGAAGTCGACGTCGATCTGGCTCGCCTGCATGCCGTTTCCGCCGGACTGCACGAAGATGCCTTTGAGCTGGCGCGCGGAAGAAGGTGCGCCGGAATAGGCGGTGCTTAATCCGTAAATGAAATTATTATAGATCTGCACACGCTGTGTTCCGCTCGCTGCAAGATCGGCGCGTAACCCGCAAACCGTCGCGGTCGAGGTGGCCGATGTATTCACCAGGTTGAAAATTTTATTGTTGTAGATGCGCGCCACTCCGCTGAGCGATTCCAGCACGATGCCTTCACAGCGTCCGCCTGCCGCGCCCAGGTTACGCACGACGCAGTTGTTGAGCGTGAAATGCAATTGATTCACCGCACGAATGCCGTATACGTCTGCGCTTCCGCCGCCAATATTTCCGCTCGTATTTCCCCCGATAAAATTCATCGGGTAGCTGACCGTGCCGAGCGAACAAACACTGTCGGGCCGGAGCGGATCTCCCATCATCAGCATACCGCAATAGGCATTGGCAATAGCGATGTCCGTATAAACGTTCGAAGAATTCGTGCCGTTAATACCGGACGGCGGCACCACGACACGCTGTTCGATCCCGATCGAATTGACGTTGGTATGATCGAGCACTACCGTGACGCGTTGAACACCGCAGTTATGCGTTCCCAGCGCAGCAGAAGCGTTCAGCAGCGAAAGTCCGCGATCGGCCAGGTTGTTTTGCGCTTCGAGTTGCACGTTGGTGAGCGTCGTATACAGCGCGCCCACCATTCCAATCACCGGATCGCTGTTGCCCGTGATGAGCGATGCGCTGCCCGGTGCGATGCAGCTGCCCGCCTGCGCGCCCGGCGATCGCAAAATCGCACCGTTGCTGTAAATGTGAATGGATGCCGAAATATCCGCACCAACTACAGGCCCGATTAGAACCGGGAAACAATCATTGCCGTTAGCGGGTGTTCCATCATACAGCGAATCGGTCAGCGCAATCGACACGGCACCGGCCACGCCGCGATGGTTCAGATCTGCAACCGATTCGCTGAGATTCGGGTAGTCCTGTCCTGCACCGGCATGATACGTTCCTGCTGTAAGCGGCGAAGGCAATCCCGGCGCAAAAGAGAAAAAACGCTGCGGCCAGAATGCCGACGCATGCACCATCGCATTGCCTACGCGTGAAGAACCGGTGATCGCGTCAATGAAATTGTTATCGCCACCGGTTGCGTTTTTCACACCGATGCACGCCGACTCCGAAGTGTTGAACGTTCCCGCAGGCGCATTGCCATAACGGAATTCGAAGTGATTATCCGCTTCGAAAAGCACCAGCTGGAAATTCAGCTGCGCCGTTGCGCCCGTATGAAAGGATCGCATGTTCGTCCATTGCACGGTGAACGTGCGTGAGCCGGTTACTCCCTGCGTTTGATAGAGAATCGAACCGCCGCTCGCCGTGAGGTCGTCCCACCAGGGCGCGAGCAGCGTATTCGGCGCAGTACTCGTGTACAGGTCCGTGTTGTTCGCAGATGCGTTGATGCCGGTAAAAGCAGCAATGCCGTTCGTGTTCACGCCGATGGTCGTGTAATTCGTTCCGAGATAATTGAACGTAAAACCGATCGGGATGAGATCTTCGAACGCGTTGTCGCCCGTTGCAGTGGAAACCGTTGCGCCTCCTGCTGTCGTGATCGCCGTGTAGGTTCCTGCAAACGTCGTACGCGTGAGTGCGGGCGCGGCAAGAATTGCGGAGGAAAAGAAAATACCTGCGATGAGATAGATTCCTTGTAAGATTTTATTCATGGATGGACTTTTTGCCGGGAGGGGCAAAGCGGGTACCACCTCTACCGTTCGCAGGTTTTGGTCGACGGTCTTCCAACCCGGCGCGATCCTTTTCCGAAGGGAATCTTTTCCTGTGAAGAGCAACGCCCGTGTTGTTGCGGAATTTCCACACCATTCAACAGGTGCTGTTGATAACACCGGCGGAGCTTCCGAAAAAGCGGGAAACTGAAAATCTACATTTACGGCAATGGCCCTCAATTACGTTTTCATCGCCTTCTTCGTCATCGGCTTCGTGGTCGCGATCGCACGCACGCTCTGGGGTTATCTCGGCGGCGGCAGCATCGACGACATGCACGTGTTCATGACGATCGGCCAGGGAACGTTCGCTTCGGCGAAAACGGCAATTGAAGTGGCGCTCGGCCTCACGGGTACGATCACGTTGTGGATGGGCCTGATGCGCGTGGGCGAAAAAGCCGGTGCGATGCGTTTTCTTGCGCGCATCCTCGGGCCGTTTTTACGTCGCCTCTTCCCGGAAATTCCGAAAGATCATCCGGCGCACGGACATATCGTGATGAACTTTTCCGCGAACATGCTCGGCCTCGGGAACGCCGCCACACCGATGGGGCTGAAAGCGATGGAAAGCATGCAGGAGCTGAACACCGATAAGGAAACAGCGTCGAACCCGATGATCATGTTCCTCGCGCTGAACACCGCGGGATTCACACTCGTGCCCGTCACGATCATGGCCCTGCGCGCAACGAACCACGCCGCCGACCCGACAGATGTTTTCGTTCCGATCTTGCTGACATCGTATTGCGCTTCACTCATCGGGATGATCGCCGTCGCCATTCGCCAGCGTATTAATTTGTTCGATGGCGTATTGCTTTCGTGGCTGCTCGGCGGAACGGCATTCATCGCCGGTATCGTAGCGCTGTTCATGAATTTGTCTCCGTCACAGCGCACAGAAGTCTCCGGCATTTTCGGCAACGTGATCCTGCTGGGCATCATCGTCACCTTCGTGAGTGTGGCATTCTGGAAAAAAGTTCCCGTCTTCGAATCGTTTATCGAAGGCGCGAAAGATGGATTCGCAACGGTTGTGAAATTGATGCCGTACCTCGTCGGGATCATCGTAGCGATCGGCGTGTTCCGGAACTGCGGCGCGATGGATTATTTGCAGCAGGGAACTGAATGGTTCTTCCGCACGATCGGCGTGGATACGCGTTTTGTTCCCGCGATGCCGGTGGGTTATATGAAACCGCTGAGCGGCGGCGGCACACAGGGGCTGGCGATCGATGTGATGACGAAGCACGGCGTGGATTCTTTCGCGGGACGGCTCGCATCAGTGATGTACGCTTCGGCGGATACGACGTTCTACATTCTTGCGCTGTACTTCGGATCGGTCGGCATCAAGCGCACCCGTTACGCATTGGGCGCGGGGTTGATCGCAGATCTTGCAGGAATCGTTGCGGCGATCTTCGTGAGTTATTTATTCTGGGGATGATGATTCTCCGGGCGTGATTTTTTTCTCACCGCTTTTTTCCGTGATGAATACCGCAGCGGATTCCGTTTCTTCATCAGCAGCATGATCTCCCGCGGCAGCAAATAATCTTCATTGAGATTTTTCCGCTCTTCCACGTAACCCGGAATTTCACGAATGAAAACGGCGTGACGATACAACGCGCGTCCCAGCCCGTGGTGGATCACCGCAATATCCGCAGCGCGCTCAATCTCGCGTCGATGTTGCTTGACGGGAAAACGCAGCAGTACCATGCGAAGCAATTCGCCGCGCGTCTTGTGCTCGTATTGCACCACATGCGAAAGCTCATGTGCAAACGCGCCGATCTGCTCTTTGATCGGAAGATTTTTCATCAGCGCATGCTGCATCGGTTCTTCCGCTTCTTCGAGAACAGTAATGTGATATTCGCGGTTTCCCTGCTTCCGGAACAGGCTGGCGATGGAAGGTTTGCAGCCATACGGCACCTTCGCTTTTTTCGCGGGATCGAAAGAAATGCAGGTTTGCCGAAGCTCCGGGTAATGCGATAACGCCTGGAGGATCGGGTACTCGTATTTTTTCGGGATGCTCTTGTTCTTCGCGAACTCCTTGCGTAATCCCTGCAGTTCGGATTTGTTGATCATGCAATTGCCGGAGAAAAAAGCGTACC